>CAUZBD010000332.1:0-3821 GCA_963577795.1 Planctomycetota bacterium
GTATCGCATCCAACTGTCGGGCGAACACTATGTGAAAAATGAAGAAATTGGCATGCACTACCAACTGCATCGAGGAATTGGGGTGCACCATTCGTCCGCGATTGAAGCAGGAGTGCCGCTGAAAGTGAATATTTTTGTGGGCGGACCTCCGGCGATGAATCTGGCGGCGGTGATGCCGCTTCCTGAAGGGTTGTCTGAATTGCGGTTTGCAGGAGCTTTGGGCGGACGCCGGACCCGGATGATCACGCGAGGAGAACTACCGATCTATGCAGATGCAGATTTTTGTATCAGCGGTTACGTTATTCCTGAGAAGATGCTTCCCGAAGGGCCTTTTGGTGATCATTTAGGATACTACAGTTTAGCGCACGATTTTCCTGTGATGCGCGTCAAACAGGTATACCATCGCCGCAATGCGATTTGGCCCTTTACGGTCGTGGGCCGACCGCCTCAGGAAGATACGATTTTTGGCCAGTTGATTCATGAACTGACTGGCCCCGTTATTCCCTCGCTGATTCCCGGTCTGAAGGCGGTTCATGCCGTCGACGCATCGGGTGTGCATCCGCTGCTGTTGGCAATCGGCAGTGAGCGGTATGTGCCCTACCAGAAAACGACGCGACCGGCAGAATTATTGACCCAGGCTTCGGCTATTTTAGGACAGGGACAGCTTTCGCTGGCAAAATATTTATGGATTACCGAGGACGCGACCGACTCGGCCCTCGATATTCATGACGTCGATCAATTTCTGATGTATATGCTCAAGCGGGTCGACTGGCAGCGCGATTTGCACTTCCAGACTTGTACAACAATTGACACACTCGACTACTCGGGGAGTGGCCTCAATCAGGGATCAAAAGTTGTGATTGCTGCGACCGGACCACCGGTGAGGACGCTACCGACCGAAATTCCTAGCGGAATACAACTCCCCGCGTCGTGGGTTGATCCGCAGGTGGCTTTCCCGGGCGTGTTGGCGGTGGAGGGACCCGCGTATTTCGAAAACGAAAATCTTGGGGAAGCGATCGCGCGTTTTTCCGTTCCCGCTGGCCTGACCGGAGGTTTCCCTCTGATCGTCCTCGTGGACGATAGTACGTTTACCGCGAAATCCCTTCAAAATTTTCTTTGGGTGACCTTTACCCGCAGCAATCCCGCAAGAGATATTCACGGTTTCGGGGCAACGGTTCGTGACAAGCACTGGGGTTGTGAGGGGTCGCTCGTCATCGATGCACGTACCAAACCGCATCACGCCCCACCGCTAGTGGAAAACCCGGAAATTGTACGGCGGGTGGACCAACTCGGGGTAGTGGGCGGTCCGCTGCACGGCATCATAGAATAGGTGGTTGGTGCCTCATAATCAGGGTAACAACGTGCGATGAATAAATTAGACTTGGTTTTTATTATCTGGTTCAGTTTATTGGGCACTTGCATTGGCAGTTTCCTCAACGTCGTGGTCCATCGACTGCCAAGCGGAAAAAGTTTACTCCGCCCATCGAGCCATTGTCCGGCTTGTCAGCACCCGATACGTCCATGGCACAATATTCCGATAGTAAGTTGGTTGGTCCTGCGAGGTCGTTGCTACGATTGTGGATCAAAAATTAGCTGTCGCTATCCGCTGGTTGAAGCGGTGACCGGCCTCTGGTTTTTTGTTTGTATCGTGTTGGTTTTCTTTACGTTACCAACCGCCCAATTATCTCCCCAGTTGCTTTTTCTGGGTCTGGTGGGTCTTATTCTGTTTGGCACTGCACTACTTTGTGCATCGCTTATTTGGCAGGATCGAAAAAGAGTGCCCCGCTCGATCCTCTGGACACTTCTGGCCAGTTTTCTTCTGGTCATTGGTACGCTGGTCCGCGTTGTTTGAATTGGATTGCAAGAGGTAGGCAAAATCATTGCTACGCTTGAAATCCCCGAGCGATCACGACCGCGCACTTGAGATTTCCGAGCCTGGAAGTTACCCTAAGCATCGGAACAATTCGTCTGGTGCTTACAGTCGATACGATAGATCGCCGGGATGTCCTTGATGTCTGACAATACAAAAGCCGAGACAAAAGCCGAGGTGAGGGTTCGAGACGGGGACCCTCAGTGGGGTGTATCACGTCCACAAATCTGGGCGCAACACTTACTTTTTATATTTGCGGCTTGCGCTACTGGTTTGGCTGCATTTTTCTTTTGGTCTTCTGAAGAGTCCGGCAATCAATGGTTCGACCATCTTCGAGATGTCAGTATCGTCACCGAAGATGTCTGGTTTGTACCACATTCTCTTATTAACCTCCTGCTTCCCATGTTCATAATTACGGGTGCCATGCTATTGATCATTCAATTGCGTATGCGCTTTTTTCCGGGAACGGAAGGTACTGGAATTCCTCAGACGATTGCAGCGCTGCATGTTGAAGATGGGCCTATTCGTAAGAAGATGCTTTCGATGCGGATTGCTGTCGGTAAGGCCTTGTTGCTTTTTTTGGGTCTCTTTTCCGGTATGACGATCGGTCGCGAAGGACCGAGCGTGCACGTGGGTGCGTGCCTGATGTATCTGATTACAAAAATCACACGCTTTCCCGAGCATGTTGTTCAGAGGGGATTGATATTGGGAGGTGGCGCTGCGGGAATTGCGGCAGCGTTTAACGCGCCTATCGCAGGAGCTATTTTTGCGCTCGAAGAGATCGGTCGTTCGTTTGAGAAGAATAATATCGGAGTGATTATTCGTACGGTGCTGCTCGCCTCCTTGATGGTCATTTTACTCCATGGTCACGACTATCTGTTTTATGGTGAAGTCTCTATTAACGTAGAAAAGTGGCCTATTTATCAGTGGCTGGCTGTGCCGCTGATCGGTATGGTGGGGGGGCTCCTGGGAGGACTCTTTTCTAAAGCCGTTGTGGGAACCACACGATGGATCAATCCGCGGATGCGGAAGCGTCGAGTTTTGATTCCATTAGCACTGGGTGGATCGCTGGCTTTATTGGGTTTTATCTCCGGTGGTGAGACCTATGGTAGTGGCTATGCACAAGCCCAGGGAATCTTGTTGGAAGGTCAAGAGTTCGCGTGGCATTATGCACCGATGAAAGCGATTGCCAATTACGTCTGTCTAATCAGTGGGATACCTGGCGGCCTTTTTGATCCAAGCCTTTCAGTAGGAGCCGGGTTAGGGCAAACATTTCAACCGTTGCTACTCGCTATTTTTCCTGATTTGGAACCGACCGCGGTCATCATGCTCTTTATGGTGGCTTATTTTTCGGGTGTCGTCCAAAGTCCAATCACTTGCGCCGTGATCATGGTCGAAATGACAGCCGCCCGATTTATGACTATCCCTCTCTTGGCAGTGTCCATTATTGCCTATGAGTGTTCACACCGCATTTGTCCGACGGCCATCTATGAAGCACTGGCCGAGATCTTTTTAGGTTCTATTAAAAGTCAAAAGATGTCTGTTGAAGGGGAAACGTCCTAATGCGTTCCAAAAGACAACAGCAGGAAAGTAGATCGCAGTGATGAATCAAGACAATACGCACATCCCACATACCGTCGCGCGAACAATCGGCTTTGATTTGGTACGGGCTGTAGAAGCAGCATCCTTGCACGCCTATCGCTGGCTCGGTTGCGGAGACAAATTGGCTGCCGATGAGGCGGCGACCGATGCGATGCGGGGGATGCTCAACTTAATCGACATGCAAGGTTTGTGCGTTATTGGTGAGGGTATCAAAGACGAAGCCCCGGGAATTTTTCGCAATGAAAAGTTGGGATTGGGCACTGCGGGCGCACCGCGCGTTAATTTTGCAATCGATCCAATCGACGGAACTCGATTGACTGCAAAAGGCCTGCCCGGGGCAATTAGTGTG
>CAUZBD010000333.1:0-3817 GCA_963577795.1 Planctomycetota bacterium
GGTTCTTTCCTTTGGCCATCTTGCGCCCGGTTCGCCACAATAGAATCTTCACGGTCAGGTACCGCCGATGCGTCATGCTGCAGCAGCCAAAACCCAATGCCACAGCCAACAAAGAGAAAAAGAACCCCTGCCGCAACCAAATAGATTTTTGGCAAACCCGTTTTAACCTCTATTGCGGTTGGTTGCCCGGATACCGCTTTTGACTTATTTGCTACCGATTGCTTTGCGGCCCGCTTTTGCGTCGAAGAGCCAACAGCCTCTTTTTTTGTGGGCGACTCCTGAGAAGCCATATTTTTTTGTGCCTTGGTTCTCCGCAAAGCAGCAGACCCCTGCTCGGTCCGCGGCGTCTGCCCCTGCTCCCGCAACCGCTGGCCACCCTCAATAGCGTCAAGTTGCTCACGAAGCCTGGCATCATAAACCAATTTTTTTTCCTGGCTCAAAAGGCAAAGTCTTGCTTCGGCCACCTCGGCCAACAGTTTTTGCGCCTGTGCGGCCTCACTGCCCTGAGAAACCTCCTGCAGATAGGTCATTTGCCGATCGGCCGCCGCTTCGATCACGTCGGGGTCGGACTCAAACAGATTCAATCCCAGCAGCCGGTAATAGGTGGGTAGTCGTTCCTCAGGAGCGATCCCCAGCCACTTGTGATACGGATCAAAATCTTTTGCCATGTTTCAACCGATGACGAATGAATCTTCTGCAAACAATCGATTTTAGCCGCACTGAATGCGATCGGCAATCAACGCAGAAGAACCTAAGTCCTTTGCCCGGTTTGGTGAACAATGCGCAAAAAAGCCACTGCCGGGCAACCCGGCAGCGGCTTTGGACCAACGCGGCAAACTGTTTTTACACAACGCAATCTGTGATGTTTTAATTACAGCAGCAGGGTGCAGGTGCCGGACCGTAGTAAACCGGATACGCAGGTGCCCGATAGACGACCGGGGCACCGTAGTAGGCCACACGCCGTGGATAAGCAGCACGCCGTGGATAAGCAGCACGCGTGGGATAGTAGGCCGTGTAGACCGGACCATACGCCGGGTAAGCCGGGTAGTAGGACCAGTAGCGACGCGCTTCGGCTTGCTCTGGCGCGGTAAACAGCAGCCCTGTTCCGATCACCGCGATCAGCAGGCCACATTTGACTAAGCTCTTCATCGATTGGCTCCTAGTAGATAGACTCTGGAGATGAACTTAAAGTTTGGGTTTAAAGTGCTCGGCCAACTCCCCGCCGTGCTCTATTAGGATACCAATTTCTGGTCTGATGGAACAGCACTTGGACCGCAGGATTGTCCCCAAAGCTAGCAGTGGGGGATTGTCGAAAGTCCAAAGGAGGACTCGATCTCCGTAAAAACTGGGGCACAATAATGTGGCGATGATTCCACTTTTTCTTTCGTTTTTTTGGCCCGAAGCGATACAATATCCCCCAGGTCATCGCCACGCGGATGGAACTGAAGATGCTGAGAGGAGATACAACGATGCACGTTCGGTTGGTGGTGATACTCTCGCTCTGTATCGTCCTTGTCGGTGCGGTAGCCACTGGGCAGACCATTCAGCTCCCGGCGTTTCAACAGCGTGGTGTTCGGACAACCGTCGTCGTTCCCGATCGTGGCAGCGTCTCGCTCGGTGGCTTCTCTGGTTTAAGGCAAAGCCGCGTTCGCATCGCACCCCCATTCTTCGGTTCTTTTGCGCCAAGTCGCGCAGGACGCAGTTCGCGTGGAGTTGGCAATATGCAGATGCGTGTTTGGGTTCACGATTTGCAGGCCATGGATGCAGCAATTCTTGCCGAAGCGGGCCAACGTGCATCGACTCCCAAGGCGGTGACTCCCCCAACGTCTCTGGCAAGTCGTAAACCTAAACCACGCCATAGACTTCCCGCGGGAAACTAAGGAGCGGACGACGAGGATGCGTGGAAGGGTGCGAAATTTTTCTTAAAATACAACCTGCGCTACCCTTCTTGGCTAAAGGCCCCATGCTTCGCTGTCCGATAAAGGAGGTGGTCAACGAGCGAAGGGAGGCCCGTCATGCGAGCAAGGATGCGACGCGGGACATTGTCCCAGATCTCCTTCAATAGCATAGGCATTCTCTGCCTTGCCTTCTGTTCCCCAAGATCTTCCGCGGAGCCTGCGGTCCGTTACTATACGGAGAACGGGGTCACCTACAAGGAAACGCGGAGTACAGTCCGTCGACCAGTCGTTGAGCGGAAAATGGAACAACGAGAAAAAACCGTCTATCGGGAAAAAGTTTCCACCAGCTACGAACCGCACACACAATTGAGTTACACGCCGGTTACAACCTATCGCTGGGAAGGCCGTTGGCACGATGTGCTGCACCTATTTAAAACGCCTTATGTCGGGTACCACCTCGTTCCCGAGACGCAATGGCAAACGCGGACCGAACAGGTGCATCGTCAAGTCACCCGTCGCGATCTTGTCCCTGAAAAACAAACCTACCAGGTACCGGTGACCACGCATCGCTACGTCGAAGAAGAAGTCGTCCACCGCATGCCGGTCCACGGGGGCGGTGGCCATGCCACGACCACGGTTTCTGGTCGCGGTGCAATCGGGGGAGTTCACCGGATCGAAAATGATCCGCCACGTTATGGTTCTGCCTGGCGAGGAAGCTCGACCCGGAAGTAGCCTAAGTCCGCCGGTTTACTTTGCCTTCTGTCGTTTTGCCTTGCGTTTGGTGTAGGTCTCAATGCCCCACTCCTTCGTCAACGATTCGAAGACTTCGGGAGATTCGTAGCGAACGATATGCTTTCCTTCGGGCATCGGTCCCACCAGACCACGAAAGACGGGCATCCCTCGGAGCGCCAAATCGGTGCTACAATCATCCACACCGAGTTGGGTGTGCATTTTGAGAATCGGATCGGCCTGATCATAATCGCGCGTCTGAATTTCACCATCCGACCCGCGGGTGACGATGCGATAGATACTTTTGGACATCGGGAAGCTCCTAGTGGTTGCAGTTTGTTGAGGTCCATCCGTGGACCGTGCCTCCTTGAGCATCCCTTCGCCGGGGCAGTCGTGCGACACTCGGGCCGCACTCTTAGCATCGACCTTTTGATAACTGAGTGGTAACTATTTGGGCCATCGCATCATACGGAGCAGGATGCGTAGAACCGTCCTGTTGGGTATGAGCTTCACAGCCAACACGAGAGGCGCCCTCTCGCAACACTTTGCGCGGTCGTGCGGTCTACCGGCGACCGCAGGTATCGCTTGTAGCGATTCTCGCTTCCAAAGCGATTGCAGGAGTATTGCCCGACATTCTGGGCGGAAGTACATTGGGAGCCAGACAAAGAGAATCGTGCGGCAACGCGCGATCGCCGGAGGGTACGCGAATTGGCTAGCAGCCTGATTCGAAATCAGGTGCCCCGCAAGGGGTTGGGGGTTCGAGTCCCCTGCCCTCCGCTGCTCTTTCTCGAGGAATGATAGGTTTTTGCACCTCGGGCTGCTCACTCGGATTCGTCGCATGAGCCAAGTGTCCAGAAAAGTGTCCAGAAATCGGCTCCCGAGACATCAGGCTGTGAAGTTGGGCAGCTACGTCATCGGCTTGGATATCGATGTAGTATCGCTCCGTGGTTTCGATGCTGCTGTGCCGCATCAATTCCTTGATCATCATGATCGACGTTCCCCGTTTAGCCCATCGAGTCCCAAATGCTCTGCGTAAATCGTGAGCGCTTACACACTTGCCGTTCTTGGTGTTCACCACGACTCCAGCAGCCCGGCCAATCGCAGAAATAACCCGAACCGCCCGCTTAACGGTCATGTTCCTTGGGGATGTCGGTTTGGGTTTCATGTCAAAGACAAGCCCTTCTCTTTCC
>CAUZBD010000334.1:0-3812 GCA_963577795.1 Planctomycetota bacterium
TCAGTCGACCGGTTTTTCCGAGCGAATCTCGGACGCATTCGCTGTCCCAGGGGACGAGGCTGCGAAGGTCGATAACCTCCACCGAGACTTCCTCAGCCAGTAGCTCGGCGGTTTCCTCCGCCTGTTCAACGCAATTTCCCCAAGTGACGATGGTCGCATCGGTGCCCTCTCGACGGATAGCGGCCTTCCCAAATGGAACGGAGGCGACCACTCCTGGTGCAACCGGAAACGGTTTGCGGAAACGATGCTTGGGTATCAGGAAGATCGTAGGATCTTCCGCATGCATTGCCGTCCACATCAGCGCGGCCGCGTCTTCTGGGGTACTCGGCACGACAACGCGAAGTCCCGGAGTATGGGCGAAGAGTGCTTCATTGGCCTGACTGTGCCAGATCGAGCCGCCGGGCAGATAGGCACCGTAGGGCATGTAAAACACGGCCGGGCAGTGCCAGTCGGAAACTGTACGCCAGCGGAGCGTGGCTAAGTTCTGACTCAATTGGTTCCAGGCCGGACCGATAAAATCGACAAATTGAATTTCAAAGACCGGACGCATGCCGTAGCTCGCCATACCGCAGGCAGCACCGACGATGGTTGCCTCGGCCAGTGGAGAATTAACGACCCGCGTGGGATGTGCCGTGGAGAGTCCTTTGGTCAGGCCGAACACGCCGCCTTTTGGATCTTCGATATCCTGTCCAAAAAACATCGTCCGCTCGTCGTTGTCGAGCCTGTATTTGAATATCGCGTTCACCGCGTCCACGATTCTCCAATCGCGACCACCTTCCAGAGGTACGGGACCGGGATCTTCGACCGGCGCGAGCAAATGATCGGTCAGTTCGTCGGCCCGCGGGTCGGGTTCCTGTTGGGCTTCCTGGTAATCCCGATCCACTTCAGCGACCACTTCTGCCTTCATCTCTTCCCATCTGTCGGGTGTGAGTTCACCCGATTCGATCAGTTCGTTGGCCACGACGTCGATCGGGTCGCGATCGTGCATCGCGGTAATCTCCTCGACGCTCCGATAGACTCTCTGATCGTCACTCGATGTATGGTCGCACAAGCGATCCAGTTCGCACATCAGCACCGACGGACCTTCGCCACGTCGTGCCCTGTCGAACGCAGGCGCGGCGGCATCCAGTACCCGGTCGGGGTGTCGTCCGTCGAAATGAACGACATCGATTCCTTCGCCGACCATCTGCATGCGGAAGGGGTTCATGTTGTCGGTGCACGTGCTGATTCCATAGCGGTTGTCTTGAACCATAAATACCACCGGCAGTTGCATCTGTGCGGCAAAGCAAAGGGCTTCAAAAAATTCACCTTCGCGGGTCGCCGCATCGCCGATCATCGCTACGGTGATGGTGTCT
Source organism: Planctomycetota bacterium (assembly GCA_963577795.1). Taxonomy (GTDB): domain Bacteria; phylum Planctomycetota; class Planctomycetia; order Pirellulales; family UBA7805; genus UBA7805. The sequence goes on from CAUZBD010000334.1 coordinate 1,356, forward strand.
TTGCCCTGGAGTTGCATCGCCCAGGCTGCTCCACATGCAGGCAAAACAACCGACCCGGTCGGCGTCGGCACGCTCCAGATATTGAGGCTTCGGTCAGAATGGTGCCCGGGCATCTGACGCCCGCCGCTACTGCTGCTGCGTTTGGCAAAATAAGCGAGTGCCAGTTCTTTGTTTGTCACTCCGCGAGCGAGGACCAGGGGGCGTTCCCGGTAGTAGCCAAAGAGATAGTCGTCTTTACGGAGGAGTTCCGAGAGAACCGCAAGCGCTTCGTGCCCCATCGCACCAACGTGGAACCAACCTTTGCTCTGCCGAAGCAGAACCCCCTCTCGGCGGTCTCCCTCGCGGCTGACGAGCATCCGCCGGAGCAGCTGCATTTTGTTATACGTGGATTGCAGATGACCACTGTCCACAAGTTTTCCTCCCTGAAAATTGTACCCACTCGGTCCCGCAAGCGGCACTCACAAGGGACTATAATAGACGTTTATACGGCCACCACCAACACCGGGGAATTAAGATCAATGACTTTCGATACGTTAAACGTCGAAAAATACGGTCTTTTGGACGCGGACGCTGATTCCCAGCCATTCACTGCCCCGAGTTTCTGTCGGGTTAAAAATTTGCATCTCATTTTCCCACTACTGGACAAACCGCAGACGAGGTCTAATGCACGCCTTCTTTTGCGGGCAGTGGTTGCGTTTTGTTACCCCAGTGGTCCATCGCCATGTTTTTCACCAACAGGATGCAGGGTGCTATCCGCGTCATCGGGGGTGTACTGCTCGCGGTCTATCTACTAGTGGTTTCGGGCCTGCCGATTCCGATGGCTTCGGAGTTGGCGCAGCAGTTCGTCCGCTACCCCTGTGAAGATTCCGCTTGCGGATGTGCTAGCGCGGATCGTTGTTGGAAAAGCTGTTGTTGCCACTCGCTCGAAGAAAAAGTGGCGTGGGCGAATGAAAATGGTGTCGTGATTCCTGAATTTGTCCGCCAGCAGTTGCGACAGGCAACGGCGTGCTGCACGCTCAAGAAGGCTATGCCGAAGGGTTGTTGCCGTACGGCACCGGCGGGCAAGAACCAGCAAAAGCAAACGCAGCGGTCGGTGCGGCTTATTGCAGCACACGCATGCAGCGCGGGTGTGCTTGGTCTTCCGGGTGTCGTCCCGGCGGTGTTCGGGGCCTGCGCGCTATCGATTGACGCCACAAACTTTGAATTCTCGTATGCGGTTCCGCCCTTCTTTATTTCTGGAACGGCTCTCCCTCCTGCGACGCCCCCCCCTGAATCGCGTTCTTGCGCTTAGAGAAGTAGCGACGCACAGTTGCCGACCTCATCGGGCGGTGAATCGATCGGGGGACCGGTCAGCCCGGTTCTGGAATGCATTTATTCGATGTGCTGTGTGAAATTTGTAGTATGTCGCACGCAGGAGTGAGGGGATGAAATCGCGAAAAGGCTTTACGTTGGTCGAATTGCTGGTGGTGATTGCCGTCATCGGCATCCTCATCGCACTTTTACTTCCTGCGATTGCAGCGACACGCGATGGTGCACGAGCGGTGGTCTGCAAAAGTAATTTGCGGCAGATCGGTCTCTCTCTACATACGTATGCCGAGGGACATGGCGGACGTTTCCCTTGGACCGAGCACAGCGATGAGGATAAATCCTGGATCGTGACGCTCAGTCCTTATCTGGAAGATGTTGATGCAGTGCGCGTTTGCCCTGAGGATCCTCTCGGCCTTGAATGGATGACCAATGAAATAAAAGGCTCGAGCTATGGGATTAATAATTTTGTGGCTGATCCAGAGGTTGAAGGCTATTCCGGGAGTCTTCGTAAGCTTCGAGATGCGTCGCGGCTCGTTGTTCTATTCGAAGCGGATCCAGAACGGGAGGGCGCACATGGAACAGACCACATTCACTGTTCGCAATTCTATTCGCCAGTTTACAAAATGCTCGGTAAGGTTTTTGAGATGGGTTTCCGTGAGATTGATACGGATCGGCATGGTGGCGACGCAGCGAATTATCTCTTTGCTGATGGACACGTCACGCTTATCAGTGAAACGACTTTACAGGCGATCATCGATGCCGATTTGGCCTCCGATACAAATTTTGCCCGGCCCGGGCAAACGCATGCTTTACGTACTGAATAACAAAAACAATAGTCATCCATGCGGAAGAAGGAAGAATACGATGAAAATGGTTCACCCGATGAAACTAAGTTTTGCCTTAACAATGGTTGTTTGTATTCCAACGCTTTGTCTCGGTCACGCGGGCAGGCGCTTTGAAGTGAAGACCGAGTCGGACGGCGGTATAGAGCAGCTTTATGCTCAGGGTTACAACAGTAGTGGCACGGATGATGGTGGAGGTGTGACGCGAGCCTACACGAATGTGATTCACGACCACTGGGGTAACGTTTTTGGATCCGCTACTACTGGACTTCCAAGCTTTGATCTGCTCGCGCCCGGAAGTCTAGAA
>CAUZBD010000335.1:0-3807 GCA_963577795.1 Planctomycetota bacterium
TTAAAATCGAGTAGTTCCTCACTCGCCAATTGATAGAGATGCTGGTCGATCTCAACCGTTACAACGGCCGATACTTGTGCGGCGATCAGCGCGGTCAGCCCGCCGGTTCCTGTGCCAACTTCGAGAACAACGTCTTCTGCGGTCAGTCCCGCCGCGTCGACTAAAAGCTGCTGTAAGTTCATGTCGATGAGGAAATTCTGCCCGTGGCGACTTGCCGGTTGCAGACCCACCTCGCGAAAGCGACGGATAAGGAACGAGATCGTTTGCCGATGCCGGTTTGGTTTGTTTTCATCGAGAGTCGACATAAATTAACGCTCTGACCGAATAGATTTTTGGACATATTTTGCCAGGATGTCCGTTTCAATATTTACCTTACCGCCGGGGGAAAGATCGCCTAAATTCGTATGGGTCAGAGTATGGGGGATCAGTTGAACCGTAAAGTGCTCCGACTGTACCTCGACCAGCGTCAGGCTGACTCCATCTACCGAGATCGAACCCTTCGAAATCATTTGTGTCGTTAATGCATTAGGAACTCGAAAGGAACAAATTGACCATTCTTGGTCATCCTCCCGTAGATGTAATTCACCCACGCCATCAATGTGTCCCGTGACGAAATGTCCACCGAGCGGATCTCCCACACAGAGTGAGCATTCGAGATTAACGCGGTTATCTGCGTTCCATCCACTGCACGTTGTGCAGCTTAGCGTTTCTGGGCCTGCTTCAAATGTCAGCATCTCGTCTGCAATTTCGACAACCGTAAGGCAGCACCCGTTGACGGCGATACTGTCACCCACAGAAACTGCCTGAGGAAGTTTGTAACTTTTAATCAAAATTCTTCGTCCTGAGCCAACATCCTCAGCACGGAAGATGGTGCCCGTCGTCTGAACCAATCCGGTAAACATAGATTATCTACAACACGGTTTGAAAGTTATTTAGAATATGGGTTCATCCACACGGCGGTGGCGGTAAAATCGCTGCCAAATGTAATGGAAAGGAGGAATCACTACGAAACTGGCTGCCAGAACAGGAATTGCGTACCCGGGGAAAACCAGGATCGGCAAGATGCCGAAGATCAGGCCAACGAGGTGGGCAAAACTTTTCTGCCCCCGGACCCATTGATTCACAAGATGCGGATACGGGATGCGTGAAACCATCAGGAGTGAGACTAAGACAGCATACAACGGCAAAATCCACTGGACTAATTCATCGACCTTGGCGACGTCCTCCGACCCACTGCCGGTGGAGCGGAGCGTATAAAAAACCAAAGCAAATCCAGCGATCGCTGCGGCCGCAGCCGGCGTCGGTAAACCATTGAACCAGCTATGGTCGTCCTCTTCAGTGGTCTCCACATTAAAGCGAGCCAAACGAAGGGCCGTACAACAGACATACACAGTGGCAATGATCCAGACCCAGTTTCGATGTTCATAACTGAACGAGGGACACATCTTTACCATCAGAAAGGCAGGGGCAGCACCGAAAGTGACAAGATCGCTTAAACTATCCAACTGTGCCCCAAAATCGCTTGTTTGATTTGCGAATCGTGCGACGCGTCCATCAAGGGCATCAAAGAGCATCCCTAACACAATAAGCCAGCCGCAAAGGACAATATTTTGGGTCGGGTCGGATCGATCAATGATCCAGGGAACTTTGGGGATTTGGTGAAAGTTAATCTCACTCGTCACCGGTGTCTTGTCCGAAAGGGCCGTTGGAGCATCAATTCGCGAAGCGACCACGATGGCGTAAAACCCACAGACGAGGTTTGCCAGAGTGAACAACGTTGGGAAGATGGCAATCGTACGAATGCGACGCATTACAGCCTTTTTCTGATTTGCTTTATCGTGGCGACAAACTGCCTGGCGTTTCCCCAGTATAGCAAGCGATGGGCGTCGTGCCTGCTTTTACCTTTTGGCCGACCTGAACCTTCAACGCGAGACCATTTTCCTGCGGCATCAGTAGTTCCGTCCGTGAACCCAATTTAATCATACCAAAAGATTCTCCCCGAGTGATAGTCTCACCGGGCCGCAAACCACATACGATGCGACGGGCAAATAGTCCGGCGATTTGTCGGACGGTAAAGCGTCGGTAGGGCGAGGTTGTTTCTTGAAGGCCAATCCACATATTTTCATTTTTGAGTGCACTCTCTGGGTTTCGCGCATCAAGGAAGAGTCCCGGTGCATACCGTAATTCAATGACCTGACTTTCGCACGGCGATCGATTGATGTGTACATTAAAAATGGAAAGGAAAATACTGATCCGAACCGAAGGACCACCAATAAATGGATCTTCGTCCAGGTAGGCAATTTCTACAATCTTTCCATCCGCTGGAGCGACGAGTAAACCGGGGCCAGTGGGGACGGTTCTCTGCGGATCACGGAAAAAAGAGAGTATCCAGAAAAAGAGGACCAGCGGTGGGATCGCAAGTGGCCAAAGTAAAAAATCGATCAGGAGTGGTGCCGCTGTAAGCGTTGCGAAGAGTCCTCCCATTATCAAGGACTCAGCGAGTCCCCAGCGGGCCAGCGGAATCCGATCCCGCCAGGCAAAAGGATCATCGGCGCGGTTCCAATCGCACGTACACTGATTGCGACAATACTTCAGGTCGCGTGGATCTAGGATGGGGTGCGGGGCTCCATCGGTCGACCCGGTTCGCAACGTCTCCATTTTGGAAACATAAGCTTTGCGAAATTTTTTTAAATACCAACGGCGGAATCGTCCCCACAAGAGTTCGAGGCGATAACAAATACCACCTCCGGGTTGTATGCTTTGAATATGGCTCGGTAGTGGGACCACTTCAAGCGGAACTGGGGCGTACTCGGTACTGCGCATGGGACCGCTCGGGACGGAAGTCAGGATGAAATGGAAGGGACCATCCTAACCCCTGAATATGCACATGAGAAGCGATGAAGACAACATCCGCAATGTCTTGGCCATTGCAAATCGTTCACTCCGCAGTTCAAGTACTAGCGGTCGGCCTGCTGATCGGCCACAATGCTCCCTTTCCTCAGGTATTGGTGTTGAAATCGCATTGCTGATCGGTCGGGTTCAGCGTGGAATACCATAGAGCGAAATTTTATTTTTTAAAAAGAAACACTTAGGAGCGGAACGATACCATGAGCACGATCAGTCAGGTGCATGGGCGTCAGATTTTGGATAGCCGTGGAAATCCTACAGTCGAGGTGGAGGTGGTGCTCTTGGATGGGACGATCGGTGTGGCCGCCGTACCAAGCGGTGCGAGTACCGGCGTCCATGAAGCGTGGGAACTGCGAGACGGTGACGAGAATGTCTATTTGGGAAAGGGGGTCCTGCAGGCAGTCGAAAACATCAACACCACCATCGACGCAGAACTGACCGGTATGAATGCGGTCGAACAGGCAACTATTGATGCACGTTTGATCGAACTAGATGGCACGGAAAATAAAAAGAATCTGGGTGCCAACGCAATTTTGGGAGTTTCACTTGCGGTGGCGCATGCCGCAGCCGCGGCGAGCGAATTACCTCTGTACCGTTACCTGGGAGGTGTTGGGGCAAGAATTTTACCTGCGCCGATGATGAATATCGTGAACGGTGGAGAACACGCTGACAATTCGGTTGATATCCAAGAGTTTATGGTTATGCCACTTGGTTTTGACAGTTTTAGTGACGCGTTTCGGTGTGGCGTCGAAGTGTTTCATCATCTTAAAAAAGTTCTCAACAAACGGGGACTTTCTACCGCAGTGGGCGACGAAGGAGGATTTGCACCCGATTTACAGAGCAACGCCGAAGCACTCGATTTGATTCTGGAGGCCATCGAACAAGCGGGCTACGAAAGCG
>CAUZBD010000336.1:0-3804 GCA_963577795.1 Planctomycetota bacterium
TGGATTTTTATGAAAGTGGCAGAATGAGCGAACGTTCTTTTGTCCATCTTCACTGCCATAGCCACTACAGTCTACTCGATGGAGCTGCACCCATCGGCGGGCTTGTTGAGCAGGCAAAGCACTTGGGCATGAATGCTCTTGCGCTGACGGACCATGGCAATCTTCATGGGGCTGTGGAATTCTATCAAGAGGCAAAGAAAGCCGGGATCAATCCGGTGTTGGGGTACGAGGCATATATTGCACCGGGAAGCCGTTTTGAACGTGATGCAGGTTCAATGCGCGAAGCGAGCTATCATCTTACATTGCTCGCGATGAACCGCACCGGTTTCAAGAATTTGATTCGTCTTTCATCGGCTGCTTTTCTGGAAGGTTTTTATTTCAAGCCGAGGATCGATCGGGAGATTTTAGAAGCGCACAATGAAGGTATTATCTGTTTATCAGGATGTGTTTCGAGTGAATTTAATCGCACAATTTTACGGACCGGCGATGATACTGCCGAGCGGAAGGAAGCCGAAGAGATTGCCCATTGGTTTCACCGGGTTTTTGGCGACCGCTATTACATTGAAATTCAGAATAATGGATTAGAAATCCAGCGGATTGCGATGGAAGGGGCAGTGGATATCGCACGCAAACAAGGTCTGCCCGTCGTTGCCACGAGCGATGCTCATTATATCAAGCAGGAGGACTCCGAAGCACAAGACATTTTGCTCTGTATTAATACCGGCAAATACCGCACCGACAAAGATCGTTTAAAGATGGAAAACGATCAGTTTTATTTGCGGAGCCCGATGGAAATGTATCTTGCTTTTCCAGGTTTGGAAGATGCAGTGCATCGAAGTCAGGAAATTGCTGATCGGATTGATATCGATCTTGACCTGGGACGCCGCCACTTTCCCGTTTATGCGTTGCCGGAGAACGAAACTCCTGAAAAGTATTTACGGTCCCTTTGTTTTCAGGGTCTAGAGCAACGCTATCAGGATATGCCAGACCGGTGGCAGGATGGTGCGCTGGCAAGCGAAGTCCTCAATCGATTGGATCGGGAGCTCCATGTAATCCATAAGCTAGGATTTGCCAACTACTTTTTGATGGTTTGGGACTTTGTTCGCTATGCCCGTCAGAATGAAATTCCCTGTACCGCGCGTGGTTCTGGTGTCGGCTCTCTCGTCTGTTATGCACTTTACATGAGTCATGTTTGTCCTATTCGCTACGATTTGCTCTTTGAAAGATTTCTGGACGAAAATCGTCTTGAGTCCCCTGATATCGATATTGATTTTTGCAAGCAGCGTCGGGGTGAGGTGATTCAGTATGTGAAACAAAAGTACGGCGAGAAGAATGTCGCTCAGATTGGGACTTTTGGCACGCTTGCCGCACGGGCGGCAATCCGTGACGTCGGGCGTGCAATGAGTTTATCCATTCCGCGTGTGGATCAAATTGTTGCTATGGTCCCTGATATTCTGAGAATTACGCTCCGAGAGGCACTCGACAAAAGTCAGGAATTAAATAGTGCTTATGAAGCAGACGGTGAGGTGCGCGAGCTTCTCGATTTAGCAATGAAGATCGAAGGCCTTGCCCGCAATGTCGGGACCCATGCAGCTGCAGTTGTTATCGCGGATCAACCGCTGACCGAATATGTGCCGTTGGGTCGTGTTCAGGGTAAGAATGACATCATTACCCAGTGGGCAATGAAGGAGGTTGAGGCGGCCGGTCTTCTCAAGATGGATTTTCTAGGCCTTCGTAACCTTACAATTTTGTCCGAGTGTCAGAATCTGATTGAGCAGACAACAGGCGAAAAGATCGATCCTCATGAATTTCCGCTGGATGATGCGGATACCTTTGCCCTGCTTTGTCGAGGTGAGACAAAAGGTATTTTTCAGTTGGAGAGTGGAGGCATTCGAGATCTGCTCCAGAAGATGAAGCCAGATGATTTTCGGGATATTATTGCGACCAATGCGCTCTATCGCCCCGGGCCACTCGAAGGAGGGATGGTCGACGACTACGTGGCAATCAAGCATGGCCAAAAAAGTGCGTCTTATCCACACCCGGATGTTCAGGACATACTGGAAGAGACGCATGGCGTCATGGTATATCAAGAGCAAGTGATGCGGCTGCTGAATCGTTTGGGCAACATCAGTCTTTCTGATGCGTACACCTGTATTAAGGCGATCAGTAAGAAAACATTACAGACAATTGCCAAATTTCAGGAACAGTTTATTGATGGGGCAACGGCAAAGGGATTGGCCCGACAGGAGGCACTCGATCTTTTTGGTTTGATCGAAAAGTTTGCCGGTTATGGCTTCAATAAAAGTCACAGTACGGCATATGCGCTGATTGCCTATCAGACGGCCTATTTGAAGGCGCACTATCCGATTGAATTTATGGCGGCCCTGCTGACCGGTGATATTCCGGGCCGAAATTTCAAATCGAAAGATTCACTGGTTGAGCATTTAGAAGACTGTCGTCGGATGAATATCACAGTGGTACCCCCGGATGTTAACCACAGCGCTGTGGTGTTTCGTGTTGAACATTCAAGTACGAATGAAAAGCGGATTCATTTCGCGCTTTCAGCCATTAAGGGATGCGGTGGAGGAGCTGGCGACGCGATTGTCAGCGAACATCAAAAAGGCGGTCCATTCCGGAGTCTTTTTGATTTTTGTGAACGGATCGATTCTCGCTCAGTGAATCGCAGCACTATCGAGACATTAATTAAGGCGGGAGCATTTGATTCACTCGGTGCGCGGCGCAGTCAATTGGCAGCGGTGATTGAACGCGCCATGCAAAGTGGTGCTTCGGTTATGGATGATCGTCGACGGGGACAGGCGAATCTCTTTGAAGAGTTGGAAGAGCCGCAGGCGAATGATAAAGATGAGATCGGACTTCCTGATATACCGAATTGGGATGAACGCGAGCAACTTTCTGGGGAGAAAGAGGTCCTGGGTTATTATCTCAGTAGTCATCCGCTTGAGGAGTACAGCACGCTGCTTGCTGAGTACTGTTCGAACACGACGAATGATCTGAGAAAAATGGAGCACAGGTCCGACGTAGTCCTGGGAGGTATGCTTTCAGCGGTACGATTTTCCCATACAAAAAATCCGCGTCGTGGCCAGACAGAAACCAAGTATGCCATGTTTGACCTCGAGGATTTACAGGGAATTATACGCTGCATTCTTTGGCCGGATGCGTATGTGCACTGTGGACAATTGGTAGAAGTTGACTCCATGTTGCTTGTTCAAGGGACCGTAGACCGTCGCCCAGGAAGTGAAGAAGTGAATGTTATTGTCAGTGACCTCATTCCCTTAACGGAGGCGTCGCAGCGGTTTACGTCTCGAGTGAGGATTCAGGTTAATGAATCGCAAGAGAGTCTCATGCAATTAGAATCGCTACATGAGATTTTGAGGCACTATCCTGGAGATTGTACTTTAGAACTTATGCTCTGCCTCGAAAATGGAATGCAGGTTCGCTGTAATTGCGAGGATATGAGGATCGAAAATAGTAAAGAAATGCGATCACGCGTTCAGGATTTGCTTGGGCCAAATCACTTACGGGCAACAGCGTCCTTGCCGAATCGTTCTCATCAGAATACGAACAGGCGTCGTCAACCGCCGGTCGCTTCCCACTGAAGGGGAGTCACAAAGGGTTTTTTAGGCGATGTCGCGGCGCATTTCCGGCAGGATAAGTTGCAATTTGTCAATTCGTCGTAGGCTCGCCTGGGTGACCTCAATACGCAGTTTACCCCAGCGCACTTCTTCACCCACCATCGGAATATGGCCGAGTTGGCTGAACACAAACCCACCTATCGTGTCATAA
>CAUZBD010000337.1:0-3796 GCA_963577795.1 Planctomycetota bacterium
GCCGGCAAGATTAGCCCCTACGGTGTACGAATCCCCTAAATACATTGCGAGGGGGTCCTCAACTTTTTCGCCCAGCTTAAAGGGGGGCGTCGGTGTCACCGGACCAATCAACAGATCAACTGTTTTAAATGCCTCTCTGAAGTCCTCTGCAATCAATCGCCGCACCCGCAGGGCTTTTAAATAATAGGCCTCGTAATATCCGGCGCTCAGGGCATAGGTGCCGAGCATGATCCTTCGTTTGACTTCCGCCCCAAAGCCTTCCTGGCGCGTTTTCTGATACATCCGTTCCAGAGAACCATCGCGGGTGTCTTCCGATCCAGTTTGTGCCCGGAAGCCATAGTGTGCCCCATCATAGCGCGCCAAATTACTCGATGCTTCGCTCGAAGCAATAATGTAATAGGCAGCGATTGCATATCGGCTATGCGGAAGTGTTACCGGATGTACCGAAGCACCCATTCCTTTAAAAACATCAATTGCCTGCTCGACATGATATTTAACTTCCGGGTCAATCCCCTCACCAAAATGATCGGTTACCACGCCCAGTCGAAGCTCACCGAGCTGCTTACGGCACTCGCTGAGGTAATCCGGAACTTCTCGATCGAGAGAGGTCGCATCACGACGATCTCGTCCCGAAATAACCGATAACAAGAGGGCCGCGTCTTCCGCCGTCCGCGCGAGGGGCCCTACGCAATCGAGACTACTGCCGAATGCAATCAAGCCAAAACGACTCACCCGCCCATAGGTTGGCTTGAGGCCGACGACACCGCAATGCGACGCTGGTTGTCGAATCGATCCTCCCGTATCGCTGCCAAGGGACAACGGAGTCATTGATCCGGCGACACATGCCGCTGCGCCCCCGCTGGAACCCCCAGGGATCCGCTCATAGTTCCATGGATTTCGGGTAGGATGAAAGGCCGAGTTCTCTGTGGAACATCCCATTGCAAACTCGTCCATGTTGGTCTTACCAACGATCACGGCCCCGGCTTCTTTGAGCCGCGCGACAGTCGTTGCATCGTAGGGCGAACGGTATTCGGCCAGCATCTTCGAACCGCAACTCGTGATGCCCTCGGAAGTACATAAAATATCTTTAATGGCTACCGGAAGTCCTGCGAGTGCCCCAACCTTTTTTCCGGCAGCCCTATCGGCATCGATGCTCTCTGCGGTTGCCAATGCCGTTTTCGCGTCCCACCGCACGAACGATCCAATCTGCGGTTCGTTCTTTTCGATCACTTTTAAAAATGCTGAAGTGATCTCCCTAGAGGTCGTTTTCCCCTGCTCCATCATCTCAGAAAGTTGCACCGCGGATTTTTGCGTAATCGACATGCGAGCTCTTCATGTGACTCTGGGGTTCTTAAACTTCCGCGCAATCAGTCAGTCGCCGAGTACGGGCGGAACGCGATAACATTCGTCGTCGCGGGCCGGCGCATTCTGGAGCATCTGTTCGCGCGGAAAACTTTGTTCGGCGACATCGTCAGCGAGTACATTGACCTGCTCAATGGCATGTGCCATTGGCTCGACACCCTCAGTGTCGACTTCACCGAGTTGCTCGATATAGGTCAAAACCTGACCTAACTGCTCGGTCAGCAGTTCGGCTTCCTCATCCGTGATGGACAAGCGCGCGAGAGAGGCTACCTTTTTTACATCCGCTCGAGAGAGGCCCATCCGTCTTCTCCACTCAACACTTCCTAGGAGGCCCCCGGAAAACCCTATTCAGAAGATACGGGTAAAGCAAACGGAGCGGCTTGTATTCTTTTGATTACCGCACCACTACGTAGACATTGGGTGCAGACGAGCATCCGCTTATTCGTGCCCTGTGGGGTGGTAACGCGGACACGTTGCAGGTTGGGTTTAAATTGACGTCGCGTAATTCCAGTGAGTTTCGTACCGACTCCACCGAGATATTTCGCCTTACCGCGTGTTTGTACCCGATTACCCATTTGTGGGCCTTTCCCACATACTTCACAATCTCTCGCCACGGTACCCACCTCCGGAAATCAAATCGCGACTCGGGGCCGACCTCGTCGGAGGCCCCTTCCCAAGATGCCCATTCTAAGGTTTCCGTGGTGCCCGACAAGAGTACTCGCCCGATGGAAAAAGGTGGAATGATAAGTTGGATGATTGCTGCTAGCACCCCCGGGTGGATATAATCCCGGCCTGGAAGACTTCCCCCCTTTTCGGACGCCCTGGAATGAAACTTCGCGTCGGCATCGTTGGACTTGGCAGTAGTTGGCAGCAGCGACACGCTCCAGTCCTACGCGCACTGGCCGATCGCATCGAGGTCCGCGGTGTTTATGAGCAGGTGTCGCATCGCGCAGAACAGGCTGCAGAAGCCTTTGGTGCACGCTGCTTTGAAAGTTTCCGCGCCTTGATCTTAGCCGAAGATATCGATGCCATTCTCATGCTCGCTCCCCAATGGTACGGGCAGCTTCCAATCCTTGCAGCCTGCGATTCCGGAAAAGCAGTTTATTGCGCGGTCGCCCTCAATATTGACCTAGAGACCGCCTATCGCCTTAAGAAACGTGTGGAAAAGGCCGGCATTGCCTTCATGGCCGAACTCCCCAAACGTTATGCTCCAGCAACACTTCGATTAAAAGAGCTGATCGCCACACAACTTGGTCCACCACGGATCATTTTTTGCCATCAGCGATTACTTGTTGACGAGAGCGCCGATCAGGATCTACGTCCCAAACGGGGAATGCCCATGCATCACATGGTGGAGTTGGTGGATTGGTGCCGGTTCCTTGTCGATCGCGAACCGACTAGCGTAACCGGGGTAGCCCATCGTTCCGGCGATGGCCTGTATGAAACAGATTATGAGATGCTCAGCCTCAATTTTTCAGCTACCCCACACGGTGGCGATCAACCCGTAACCGCGCAACTGAGTTGCGGCCACTATCTCCCGGAGTCATGGCCGGAAGCCATCAGTTTCCGGCCTCCTACTGCCCTGCAAATCGCTTGTGAAAATGGCGTGGCGTTTATCGACCTCCCAGCCACGGTGACCTGGTTTGACAATTCTGGGCGGCACCGGGAATCCCTTGAAGCAGACCGGCCTGTGGGTGAACAGTTGCTCCAGCACTTTGTGCGCGCCGTAACCAGCCTCGTGCGGCGGCAATCCGACCTGAATGACGCCTACCGGTCGATGGCGATTGTCCTGGCTGGTCGCGAAAGCGAAAAAGAGGGCCGCCGCATTGAAATCGGCGGCTAATCCGTCGGATCCGGCGATTCGTCCCAAAGATCGGTCGAAAGATATTTCAGGCCTGAATCACAGATCATCACTACGATTGTCCTGCCTGCCATTTCCCCCTCCAGCAGCGCCATCGCCCCGGCAATATTCGCACCTGCAGAATACCCCGCAAAAATGCCCTCTACCTGCGCCAGTTTCCGGGCCCAATACTTTGCTTCTTCACCCCCGACCTTCAAAAATCCGTCGACGATTCCCTTATCAATCAACGGCAGATCCCGTGAATACCCGCCTCCCTGAATGGGATGGTCGCCACAGCGCACCTTCTCTCCGCTCAGCACCGCTGCCCCCTCCGGTTCGACAATATAACAGCGAATGCCTGGATCATATTTCTTGAAAGTCAGAGCGCACCCCGCAAAACTTCCGCCTGTACCTACAAAATCACAAAAACCATCGATCTGGCGATCGGCTTGCGCGATAATTTCTACCGCTGTTCCTTCAGCGTGGGCGGCAGTATTTTCAGTTCTTACAAATTGGTCCACGAGAAATGCGCCTCGCTCGTCCGCAATGCGACGTGCTACAGCCTCGACACGATTGAGATCTTCACCCCGCACA
>CAUZBD010000338.1:0-3791 GCA_963577795.1 Planctomycetota bacterium
TTCGATGGGATGAACGCCCTCTCGATTGCCTACAACGAAGAACCTGCGCGGGCCTCGCGTCCTCTGGACCGTGGGCGGGACGGCTTCGTCTATTCTGGCGGCGCTGCCGTGCTCGTACTCGAAAATCTGGAAGTAGCCCGGGAGCGAGGTGCGAAAATCTGGGCAATCCTTGCTGGCGCAGGTGCATCCTGCGACGGCGAAGATATGGTGGTGCCCAATCGAATCGGTGGCGAAATGGCCATGCGGTTGTCTCTGGAGGACGCTCAGATCACACCCGCTCAAATTGATTATGTCAATTTACATGGCACCTCGACACCCGTTGGGGATACCGTCGAAGTTCAGGCCGTCCGGAACGTCTTTGGTTCTGTCGTTCCTCCTTTTTCTTCGACAAAATCGATGACCGGCCACGGTCTCGGTGCCGCCGGAGCCCAAGAAGCCATCTTTTGCATTCTTATGATGCAGAGTGGTTTTCTGGCCCCGAATATCAACCTGGAAGACCCCGAACCGCTTGTGGATGATCTACCGATCGTTCGGAAAACTGAAATGGCCAAAGTCGGGTGGGCGCTGAGCAATTCCTTCGGTTTTGGCGGCACCAACTGCAGTCTCGTCTTTGCCCATCCCGATGAAACCCTCTGAAGTTTCTCGAGGGGCTCATTCAAACCTGCGATCGATCACGCGCTTCGCTTTTCCTTCACTTCGCGGAAGAGCCTGAGGATTTAAAAGCTGCACCTCAACCCGCAGTCCAACAGCCTTTTTGATCGCCTGTGTCACCTCCGCGTACAAAGGGTTTTGATCATTGACTGCAAACTCCGCGTCGACTTCGACATGTACGGCAACCTGGTCGAGATCGTCTTGTCGCGTTAATTCGATCTGATAATGTGGCAATGTCCCCTTCACGGATAACAGAGCCGCTTCGATTTGCGCCGGATACACATTGACGCCTCGAACGATCAGCATGTCGTCCGACCGACGATGAATCCGCTCCATCCTTCGCAGTGTTCTTCCGCAACCGCACGCTTCCGGGAGTAGCGTTGTAATATCGCCCGTGCGATAGCGGATCAAGGGCATCGCCTCTTTGCTGAGCGTCGTTAGCACCAGTTCCCCTTCTTCACCATCGGGTAAGACAGTTCCACTCTGCGGGTCGATGATCTCCGGGAAAAAGTGATCCTCAAAGATGTGCAAGCCCTTCTGCTCTTCACATTCAGCGGCAACGCCCGGCCCCACAATCTCAGAAAGACCATAAATATCAAACGCACGAATATCGGCCAATCTTTCGATGCGCTCGCGCATTGCTTCGGTCCAAGGCTCCGCACCAAAAACGCCAACGCGTAGGGGAAGTTGCCTAAAATCGATCCCGATTTGCTGAGCCCGATCGACCAGATGAAGAAAATAACTTGGGGTGCAACAGATAACTGTCGCGCCAAACTCCTGCATGACCTGAATCTGTCGGTCCGTATTGCCCCCCGAAGTGGGCACCACCGTAGCACCTAAATGCTCTGCACCATAATGGACCCCGAGCCCACCCGTAAACAAGCCGTAGCCGTAAGCGTTTTGCAGGATATCGTCTGCTCGAATGCCATAGCAACGCAACGTACGAACCATCGCCGAACTCCAAACATCCAGATCGCGCTGCGTATAGGCCACGACAATGGGCTGACCTGTTGTGCCACTTGAAGCATGAATCCGACTGACTTCCTTAAGTGGACAAGCGAGCAATCCATAAGGATAGCCGTCCCTCAAATCTTGCTTGCAAGCAAAGGGATAGTTGTGCAAATCGGTAAGATCGTGAATTTGACTCGGATCGAGCCCAAGGGCATCCCATCGGTGCCGAACGGATTCGACATGCTGATAAGCCCGTGAAGCCATCTGCTGCAAACGCTCAAGCTGCAACGTCGCTAACTGTTGCTGCGGAAGAAAATCAAGCTTTTCAGCAAGCTCAGGATTTAATGGCTCAGGACTATTTTCCATAGCGGTTGCCCCCGACGCCTCAGGCACGGGCATCGGTTCAGTTTTATACCCTTAGAAGTTTCTCAATCTCATCTCGAATCTTTGCAACACTCGGCACGATACTCTCCATCTGCTCGATATTGTAGGGTATGGGGCAATCTGCCGTGCAAAGTCTTTGCGGTGGCGCTCTGAGAGAGTCATACGCCTCGCTCGCGATAACGGCAAGCACTTCTCCAGCAAATCCCGCCGTGATCGTATCCTCATGAACCACCAATGCCCTGCCTGTCTGCCGCACGCTCTGCAGAACACACTCTCGGTCCCATGGAATCAATGTCCGTAAATCGAGTACCGTTACCGCTCCGGCAAATGCGTTTGCCGCCTCGACGCATCGATGGATCATTTCCCCCCAACTAACAATGGTAAGGGCATCACCCTCGGCACACCGCGCGGCTTTACCAAAAGGTAGGCAATAATCATCCCCGGGATATTTTTGTTGAGCCCGCGGATCCACCAGCAAGCCGCGATGTTCGAGAAAGAGCGTCGGGTCATCTCCACGTAGCGCCGTCCGCAGAAGCCCAACCGCATCCGTCGCGTTACTGGGCATCGCAACCTGCCAGCCGAGCATATGCGCATAAATAGCCTCCCCACTCATGCTGTGCCACGGATCGCCCCCTTTTTTGCCACAACCCACTGGGATGCGAACCACCATCGGAGCGGCAAACTTTCCCGCCGTCCGCCAGCGTACAAGCCCTACATCGACCATCTGCTCGTGGCCCGCGTCGGCATATTTCCGAAACTGGAGTTCCGGCACCGGCATCAGCCCCGCAATGGCCATTCCAATCGAACGCCCAACGATTCCTTCTTCCGAAAGCGATGTATCGAAAACACGATCGACACCCAAATTCTCTTGCAAAGAACGCGTGACACCGTGAATGCCGCCATACGCTCCAACATCCTCGCCAAATACGAGAATGCGTCTATTTTTCTTCATCTCTTTTTCTAGTGTGCACTGCACCGCTTCGCGCAAATTAATTTCGACATCCGTTACTTGCGGCTCTGAAGATCCCATTTCCGGCAAGGCCTTGGCAGCCCGCAAACCGCCTTGCAGTGGATCGCTTTCATAAAAGAGGTGTTGGGTTGCAACTGCCGGCGGGGAAGATGTACTGGTTTCGACATTCTCGAGTGCATCCTCGACTTCGCGCCAGACCTCTTTCTCAAGAGTCGAAAATTCCTCTTTCGAAATAATGCTACGCTCTTCAAGAAACGTTTTCAGCTTGACGAGCGGATCATGACTGCGATCTGCCTCCAATTGCTGCTGCGTCTTGTACCGTTGCTTGTCGGTGAAGGCGTGGCCCGCAAGCCGTGGCACCGCGAGTCTGAGGAGACACGGCCCCTTCCCGCTACGAACATGCTGGAGAGAAGCTGAAATGGCCTGCGACGCTTCGAGCGGTTCCGTCCCGCTCGCCTCGTTTACTTTTAAATTTTTAAAAGAGGCCAGATTAGAGGCGATATTTCCCCCCGGCGTTTGCAAATTGGCTGGGACAGAAATGGCATGCCCATTATCTTCAATAAAAAAAAGGAGGGGTAAATTTAAAGTAGTCGCAATATTGAGGGCCGACCAAAATCCATTGGTTGCTACGCTGCCATCGCCGCCTGTGGCAACGGCCACCGCACCTCTGCACGCATCCTCCCCAAGGGTTTCTCGTCGATAGCAGAGAGATTGAGCCCACCCTGCTGCTGGCGTAAATTGCGCACCTACATTTCCCGATGCAGGAAGAATCATTGCTCGTTCTCTGCGAGGCAGGTTAAATACGACCCCCACATCGCGACCCTCACTGGGACTG
>CAUZBD010000339.1:0-3787 GCA_963577795.1 Planctomycetota bacterium
CCGCCTGGCAAAATCTAAAAGTTGACGCAGAATTCCTGTCATTCTGTCCGCTTCCTTGCGGATTGTTTTGGAACTTTCTTTAATCTCTTCGCCTGATAATTTCCCAGAGTGAATCAGGCTTGCGCGGCCCGCGACCACATTAAGCGGTGTTCCCAACTCGTGGGCTAAACCCGATGCCAGGCGACCCACCGTCCGTAAACGATCTGCGTGTCGCAACTGCTCTACAGCTTCAACGCGCGCCGCTGCTTCCTCGTGGACTTGATTTTGAGAAGCTGATAACTGAGCGCACATCGTATTCAACTTTATGGCCAATTCGCCTAATTCATCATTACCACTCAAAGGCAACGGAGTCGTTAGATCGCCCTGACCAATCTCCCTCGTCTTTTCAATTAATTGGCGTAGTGGGCGTCCGATAAAACGGATTCCAAAAAGTGCAATAATGAGACCAGAAACCACAACCTGGGCAGACGAAAAGAGAAAAATTTTATGTATTGCACTTTGCTTGTTCTGTTCTAACTCTTCTAGTTCTAGGGTCTGCGATATTTCCAGTTTACCTGACCGCTCGCCATCTAAAACAATTCCATAATAGTGACAGAATCGCTCCTGCTGCATCCGTTCTTTGCTGCTAGATTTTGGTTGAATCCAAAACCACTTAAGCTCCCAATGTTGATCTGTTTCACTGATCTGACGAATGACGCGAAAAACACCCTCCTCACCTTGTTGCTTCCAAGCAATCACAATCTGTTCCTGCAATGACGCTCCCATCTGCTTCGCTTTTATGTTTGCTTTGCGATAAAAATCTGTTTCTTCCCAGCGGATTGCAATCCACGCAAAAACAGTGGACACAACAAAAATGCCGAGAAAAAAGATCGTCACAATTTTTGCTGTCAATTTCATCACAGTTCCACGCAATCGTGCTGAATCAAAAAATCAGATCTCGTTGGCCAACTATTTTATTTTTGCAATTGGGGCAATTGGGATGGAGTAACAGTAAATCCGTTAGCCTGTCGGGGCTAATCGAGTGCGCTTTGTAAGTATAAGATGGTCGCGCCACAGGATGGAGTCTATCTAGGAATGTTCCCTAAGAAAAGAAAGTAAATCGGAAGGTTGATCTATGAGTAAATCAACGCCTTGGGCGATGAGGGACTCCGGGGAGCGGTAGCCCCAGGCTACGCCCACTGAAAAGATTCCGGCATTCTGTGCTGTCTGTATATCGATCTCTGAGTCGCCGACAAATAGTGTCTGTTTAGCAGACACGTCGTGATATTTCATGATTGCCCGAACGGCCTGGGGGTCGGGTTTACGCGCGACCCCTGGGCGTTGCCCAAAAACTGGGTCAAACCGGTAAGGAGCAAAGTAAGTAGACACACATTTTTGTGTAAAAAGGTCCGGTTTATTAGAAAGCACCGCTAAGCGGTAGTCCAATTCTAAAAGCTGGGCCAATAGTTCGGGGATCCTCTCATAAGGTGCACTTGCTTGATTCCAATATGCTTCATAGGCCTGACCGAACCGCAAGCAACATTCATTAACCACATTCCGATCTGCATTCTCTTGTGGCAAAGCCCGCTCGAAAAGAACGGTCACACCTGAACCAACAAATTGCTGATAGGCAGAAAGTGGATGGGAAGAATACCCCATCTCTTTCAAAACTTGGTTTGCGGCGGATCCTATATCATCTACCGTATCCAGCAACGTGCCATCTAAATCAAAAATGATTACGGGATATTGCATTGAAATTTTTGCAATGTTGTGGTTCAGTACCTGGCTGATCTGTAGAAAAGATTGAAATTTCTTCGCTTACAGGCGACAAAGCCCGGGTAGCGATTTCAAATAAATAGACGGTGACTTTATTCTGTTTCCAAAATCCGTTCAACAGCTTGGGTATTATCCGGTCGGGGGGAGAATTTCCATACATGCACTTTCTCGATGTCGATTCGCTACATAAAGCGTGATCTGCTCTCCAAGTAATTCTCGATGCGTGCGTAAAGCGATTTCTGGATGATTATTTTTCTCTGAAAGATGCGCCAGGCAAATCCACTGTAAATGTTGCAAGTCAAGACGCGCAAGGACTTCTGCGGCTTCTTTATTTGAGAGATGTCCACCGGGACCTAGGATTCTTTTTTTCAACTCCGCAGGATAGGGACCCTCCTCGAGCATTTGAGGGTCGTAGTTACTCTCGATAACAACAGCATCTAGCGTAGCTAGTACTTCGGTTAAACCTGGAAAGACGTGTCCTAAATCAGTAAATATGCCAAGACGAGATACTCCATCATCAAGAACAAATGCAACACCATCTACACCATCATGTGGGGTTGGTATAGGTTCAATTTTTAATTCGCCAAGCTGAAATGTTGTGCCTGATACAAAGGTATGCACGTTTCGAAGTGTTCCTTGGCGAGAGCGGCGGTGAATTGCTGCAAGCGTTTTTTCCGTAACGTACACGGGAACATCAAATTTTCTATGATACGTTCCCATTGCGCGCGTATGATCGCTGTGATCGTGCGAAATAAATAACGCATCCACTGTTTTGATATCTCTACCCGTTGTGGCAAGTCTGGCTGCAGCCTGGCGAGCTGAAATACCGGCATCAATCAATACACTGGCTGATTTTGTCTCGACATAGAGGCAATTGCCATTACTGCCTGACTGTAGAGAAATTAAAATCATTGCGCAAAGAGACCTCGGCAACACGCTGGTGAGGCATGCACTTGCTAGAAAAAGGGTACACAAAATATGAGAAGCGGGATGCGGGCTATGGCATGCCCGCATTCTCATGTCGGCGCATCAACTTTCACCCTAAGGCGCTTTCGCGATGCTCGCTAATTAAACGGGCGTCACGTTTTCTGCGCGTGGTCCCTTGGGACCGTTACCCTCGGTGTAGGACACCCGCTGGCCCTCTGCCAATTCGTCGTAGCTTCCTCCATCGACATTGGAAGAGTGAAAAAACATGTCTGTTCCCGGGCCTCCACCCGTGTCAATAAAACCGAAACCTTTGTCTGTAAGACGTTTAATCGTACCTTCTGACATCAATCGAATCCCTCAAAAAAACCTCGGTGCCGTCCGACTCTCACTCTGTTCGGACCAAACATCCAAGTGCCCCCTCATTTTAGCGGTACCGGTTTTGGCGTCAACGTCCTGCATTGCCGGAGTGCGGCAGCTGTTTTTGGTCAGCCCGGCAAAGGAAATACGGTGGGCTCTTTTGTCAAAAGTCTTTGTATTCCATGGGCTTGTTCAAAATTGCAGCATTCCAGAATCCCGGGGGGAAGTGCAAATTCTCAGGCAAGATTTGGTCGTTCTCTGAGAAACTCACTGCGTAGCAAGATTTTGAAAAGCAGCCCGGTGCTGACTACCGCAGAGGCGGTTTTCCGAGCAAGCGGCGAAGCATTCCAATTTGGCCCGCGTGGAGCATTTCGTGTTGTGCAGAAAATAAAAGTGCTTCTTGCTTGGTCTTGAAAATAGGATGGGGATTGCGGAGTGGGGTCTCTAGATCGCTTCCTTCGTACTTTGGAATTTCCTCCAAGACCGCTTCGTAGACACGATGCATAACCGCTTGAATTTCCGCCGGTTCTGGATACGTGGAGAAATCTGTCGATGGAACTGTACTCTTAGCAAAGGTACGCAGAAAGTCTTTTGATATCAGATCCCAATCGCCCGGTTGTAAATTTCTCAATCGTTCAAGGCAAAGCCGAAACTGTGCCATTGCAATATGTCCGGCTTGCCAGGCAATATGGGATACCGGCGGGGATGGCGTTTGAAACCACTCTTCTGGTTGCAGATCCTTCAAAAG
>CAUZBD010000340.1:0-3786 GCA_963577795.1 Planctomycetota bacterium
CCGCGTTAATGCTCAGCAAGCGCGCCGTTTTCTGGATCGTGTGGTGGGCTTTATGCTCTCACCTCTATTGTGGCAGAAAGTCGCAAGGGGCTTAAGCGCTGGCCGTGTTCAGTCGGTCGCAACACGCCTCGTCGTTGAGCGAGAGCAAGAAATCCGAGCCTTTATTCCCGATGAATTCTGGGAAATCCAAGTCGATCTCCAGGCAGAGGAGACGCTCGTCACTGACCTAGTCAAGGTGGACGGCAAGCGACTGTTAACCGGTGCGGATGTTACCGATGGGGCTGGCGAAAACCAAACCATTTTAAGCAACGCGGCAGAGGCAACGAGGGTCGCCGATGCCATTCACGCTGCTTCTTGTACTATCCGAGACATCCAGACGAAAAGTCGTACGCAACGACCAAACCCGCCTTTCATTACCTCAACGCTACAGCAAGCGGCAGCAAATGCTCTTGGTTTCGCCCTAAAAAAAACCATGACCTTGGCGCAACGTTTATACGAATCGGGACACATTACCTATATGCGAACCGACTCCACAAACATCAGCAATGATGCCATCCGTTCGGTACGGACATTGATAGAGAAAGATTTTGGTGCTGATTACCTTCCGGACAAACCAAATCATTACGGCAAACGGGACAATGCACAGGAGGCACATGAAGCGATTCGTCCATCCGACGTAAGGCTTCCACCAGGAAGCCTAAAAGGCGTCGAAGCGGATCAGGTGAAACTCTATAAATTAATTCACAATCGTTTCATTGCCTCCCAAATGCCGCCCGCAAGATTTGATAATACCACCGTCATCATAGAAGCTGGTCCCCATGAACTACGGGCAAGGGGACGCGTTCTTATCTTTGACGGCTATCAAAAAGTTCTTGGCAACGACTCGGAAGATCGCATCTTGCCATCGGTAAACATCGGCCAGGTATTGATAGTCGAAGAGTTGCGAAAGGAACGCAACTTCACCAAACCACCTGCTCGGTTCAACGAAGCAAGCTTAGTACGCGAACTAGAGAAAAAGGGAATTGGTCGGCCTTCGACTTATGCTTCGGTGATTAGCACCATCCAAGACCGCGGATACGTGCGCGTTGATCGTCGACGAATGTTTGCACAAAAAATGGGAGATATCGTTACGGAGCGTTTAGTGGAATGTTTTCCGCATTTGCTTAATTACGATTTCACCAAAGGCTTAGAAGAGACATTAGATGCGATTGCCCAGGGTCAAGCAAACTGGATCGATGAGCTCGATAAATTCTATGCCGATTTCACTGAATCTCTTTCTAGAGCGGGTGACAACGATGCGACAGAGGGCGGGATGCGGCCGAATGATCCCACGCCAACACCTATCTCCTGCCCGAAGTGCGAGCGCGAAATGCAAATACGCACCGGCCAGACCGGTGTTTTTCTAGGCTGCTCCGGTTACGGCCTCCCCAAGAATGATCAATGCACCCAAACAATGCCTTTGACGCCCGGCGAAGAAGTTGTCGAGATTGGAGGAGACGAAGCCCAGGCAGAACTGCAGGAATTACAGAACAAGCGGCGATGCAAAAAGTGCAATAGTACGATGGATGCCTATCTCGTCGATGAGCAACGCAAACTGCATGTCTGTGGCAACAATCCAGATTGCGACAGCTGCGAAATAGAGCAGGGGGCCTTTAAGATCAAAGGTTACGATGGTCCGGTGCTCGACTGCGATAAATGCGGCGCGGACATGCAGCTAAAAAATGGAAGGTTCGGCAAGTATTTTGGGTGCACGAGTGATGCGTGCAAAAACACTCGAAAACTCTTGCGCAATGGCGAACCTGCTCCACCAAAAGCCGATCCGATCCCAATGCCGGAATTACCTTGCGAAAAATCGGATGGCCATTTTGTGCTCCGCGATGGCGCAGCGGGAATGTTTTTAGCGTCGAGTAATTATCCACGCTCACGGGAGACGCGGAATCCGTTGATCAAGGAAATCCTTCCTCACGCCGACAAACTCGACCCCAAATATGCCCATATCGCCAAGGCACCTGCCGAGGACAAAAAAGCGCGTCCCACAATTGTGCGATTTCGCCGCAAAGAAAAGATGCACTATGTAATGAGTGAAGTCGATGGCAAACCGAGTGGCTGGGAAGCCAATTGGTCGGACGGACAGTGGGTCGTTACTGAGAAAAAGAAAGCTGCGAAGAAAAAAGGGGTCACTAAGAAAAAGAAGGTTGTGAAGAAAAAAGGGGTCATCAAGAAAAGGAAGGCTTAAGCTGCTACACCGCATGTCCTTCACCTAAGGCCAGCACCAGCGCCGTGGCATGCGAGCGACAGTGTGCAAGACTGACTTTCCACTCGATAATCTTGCGGTGTTCGACCAGTTCCTGAAGTGGACCGCGAAGAAGCACGTGGCGATCGGTGGAACTGTCGCTTTTGATTTCAATTTCCTGATAGCGGAAACCCTCCGGTGGCTTACTGCCGAGGGCCGCAAGCACCGCCTCCTTGGCGGCCCAATGCGCCGAAAAGTGCTGACTCGCCAGATGCCGCCTTTGGCAGTAGGCAATCTCATGGGTGGTAAAAACGCGACAGAGAAAACGCTCCCCGTAGCGTTCAATCATGCGCGCTACCCGTAAGCATTCGATAATTTTGTTGCCCATTCCGAGAATTTGCATATGCGTCATTTGTTCCCGATCCGCGCCGTCCCGCAAGCCGCGCTCGCCCGCTTGAGTACGTCACCGGCCACCTTCCTGGCAACCGCCGCCCCATCACCTAAGACCTGCTCGACGCGATCGGGCGCAGCGGCCCATTCTTCGCGGCAAGCGCGAGCCTGGGCAAAGTAACTTTCAGCGGCATCGGCCAGCGCTTTTTTCACTTCGCCGTAACCGAATCCGCCCTGACGATAAAGTGCCGCCATTGCCACGCGCTCGGCATCGCTGGCCACGAGTGAAAAGAGTTGATACAGGTGATCGCTTTCTGGTTCCTTCGGTTCCTCCATCGGCCGAGAATCGGTCGTGATACGCATGATCTTTTTTCGCTGCGCTTTCGGGTCTTCAAACAGTTCCAACGTATTGTTGTAGCTCTTGGACATTTTTTCACCATCGACGCCGGGAACCTTGGCTGAGGCATCCAAAATTTTTGACTTGGGCATCTGAAATACATCACCGTAGTGGTGATTAAAACTGGCTGCCAGATCGCGGCAGACCTCGATATGCTGCAACTGATCAGCACCGACCGGAACCGTGTCCGAATCGTACGCCAGGATGTCGGCCGCCATCAGTACCGGATAGTTGAACAACCCGGCATCGGCGGAAAGACCGCGAGCTTTTTTATCCTTGTAGGCGTGACATCGCTCCAAAAGTCCCATCGGCGTGCCGGTCAGCAGCAACCAGGTTAACTCGGACACCTCAGGAATATCCGACTGCACAAACAGAACCGCATGGTCGGGGTCGAGCCCCAGGGCCAAAAGATCGATGGCCGCATCCCGAGTATAGTGCTGCAAGACCTCCGGTTCGCGAACGGTCGTCAGGGCATGTAAATTCGCAATAAAATAAAACGCTGCATCTTCGTGTTGCAACTGGATGTACTGATGGATTGCTCCAAAATAGTTTCCCCAGTGAAAGCGGCCGGTGGGCTGAATACCAGAGAGTACGCGCATCGGACGGTTCCTCAGACTTCGTTTATGGAGTATCTACTTTGAGCGTGCCGACAACTTCGGCTACATTTTGTTTTCCGGTCTCCGCCACTGCATCCGGGAGGGCAGAGAGAATGCTGTCGGTTGCTCCCGGATTATAAAAGTTTGCGGTGCCGATCTGTACGGCGGTT
>CAUZBD010000341.1:0-3783 GCA_963577795.1 Planctomycetota bacterium
TGATCCGGGTTGTTGAGCGATCCTCGGGCGAGAATCGCTGACTCAGCACACAAATCGTTTTGATTAAAATCATCCTGCCTCTGCAATTGATCACTCAACTGCTCCCGAAAGAAAACATCTGTGAGGATAATTTGATCAATCTGGCCGAGACGATTGAGAATTAAATCGCGCAAACTACCACTTACCGAATCTCCAACGAGGAGTGCACCAGTTAACACCGTGGTCGTCGTTGCCACGGCCAAAAGCAACGCGAGATTGGTCGGTCGATGCAGTTTCAAACCAGCCAAGGCAAGGCGCAGTAGGGTCATCGGAAGGATATTCCTCGTTTTAACCAAAGGATTTTACGACTTGGCAAACCTAGCCCTTTATAATCGTTAACGCCACGCTGAGCAGCAGACCGGTTTATTAAAATTGGAAAATGCGATGCGCTACATCCCAGTTTTTACATGGTACCTCGCAGTTCAACTCGGAAATATCTAAAATATTCATCATGTCTATCCGCTCAAAGATCATTCAAATCTTTTTGATTCTGCCCTTTATTTTTTATGCAGATTCTTTATGTGCTGAGTCGAATCAGTATGGCGCAGTCGCCACCGTGCATCCTCTGGCAACCGAAGCCGGTCTGCAAATATTGAAAGACGGGGGCAATGCGGTCGATGCGGCAATCGCTGCAGCTTTTACACTGGGCGTGGTCGACTGCCACAACTCGGGTATTGGTGGAGGATGTTTCTTAGTACTCCGCCTGCAGGATGGAAGGCTTATCGCAATTGATGGGCGAGAGACAGCACCGCGTAAGGCAGTAAGCAAACTTTATATGGCCGATGGAAAAGTTGTCCCTGAGCGAAGTCGCACTGGGCCATTGGCTGTGGGTACACCAGGCGCATTGGCCGCCTACGTCTATGCCGTGGAAAAATTTGGTTCTCTTCCACTGAAAAAATTAATTCTTCCATCGGCCCAGATGGCCGAGCAAGGTTTTTCTGTGGACGCAACCTTCGCAAAACGACTTGCTAGTGAGCAAAAAAATATCTTGCGGTTTGCGGGGACACGAAAGGTACTCCTCCATCCCGATGCATCGCCTTATCTTCAAGGCGAAAACTTGCAGTTATCTGATCTAGCCTATACCTATCGAGAAATCGCCAACCGCGGTCCCGACTGGTTTTATCGAGGACCATTTGCACAGCAAGTCGACGACTGGATGAAAAAAAATGGGGGCGTTCTTTCGGCTGAAGATTTTGGCGCCTATCAAGTGCTGCAGCGAACACCGTTGATCTCGCAGTACCGGAAGCGGACCATCATTGGATTTCCGCCCCCGAGTAGTGGTGGGGTCCACGTGGCCGAAATACTCAATATTCTCGAAAACTATGATTTGAAGCATGCCAGCCAATCAGAATTTGTCCATCTGACTACCGAGGCCATGAAGTTAGCCTTTGCCGATCGTGCCTACTGGCTAGGTGACCCGGCGTTCACCCAGGTGCCTACGGGATTGATCGCAACTGACTATGCAAAACATTTGGCCGAGAAAATCAATCGGGATCGTGCAAGCCAGGTTAAGCAGCATGGAACCCCTTCCCACGCAGAGCAGGAGATATTTGGAAAACATACTACTCATATTGCGGTCGCAGATACCGTGGGCAACTGGGTTGCACTTACAACCACGGTCAACACTCCTTTTGGCTCAAAGATCATCGTGCCCGGTACCGGGGTCATTTTAAATAATCAAATGGATGATTTCTCGCTATCTCCCGGAACACCGAATGCATTTGGACTCGTCGGCGCAGAGGCCAACCGCCTCGAACCAGGAAAACGACCGCTTTCAAGCATGAGCCCGACGATCGTACTGCAGGGAAAGAAACCGATCCTCACGCTTGGTGCTGCGGGAGGGCCTAAAATCATCACCCAGGTGGTACTAACTATTTTGCGCATCGTCGACAGAGACATGACGCTTCGTCAGGCTGTTGCAGCTCCCCGCTTTCACCATCAATGGCGACCTGATCAAATTTTTATTGAAAGACGGGGCACACAATGGGCCTTTCCACAAAAGGTGATCGACGACCTCCGTCGCAGAGGACACCCACTTACCCCACTCGACTATACGGGTGCAACCCAATGCGTTGGGTATGGCAAAGATGGCAAGCTTATCGGAATTGCAGAACCACGACTTCCGTGACCCGCCTCGGTATTCGCTTCAGCAAAGTCGATCAGTCGCGTGATCGCATCACAAAATAAAGAAGTGTCGTAACGGCTTGCAACTTTGCTGCAACCTACGTTAAAGCAGCCGCATTAAGCACCTTGTTGACATACTGCATTTCGACCGCTGGAACAATTCCAAGAGCGACCAATTCATATTTTACCTGCGTACTGGCATCAAATTCGACTGGCAGGTTGACCAATTGAAAAAAGACCACCGCACTGAAAATCACGCTGCCGAAAATCAATAATGGCGGCCAACTAAAAATAAGGGCTAAAATCGAAGCAACCGGAGAAGAGCGGCCCTTCGGGGGGTTTCTCTAGTGGATACGCCCCGAAGAATTCAATCTGGCTTGCCATTCCCTGGGTTGGTATGCTTCGACTCGCACCCTCATAAGAATCGGAGTTTTTTTGATGCGTATTCGTCTGGTCACCCTCCTACTGTTGGCCTTGCTCCTAGGCTGCGGAACGGAACCCATCAAGGAGCCGAACAGAATGGTGGACACACCGACTGACGTTCCAGACGATCAGTTGCGGAAAATGGTCGATGAGGCGCTGCTTCACACATTCAACGAGCGACAACTCAATCTCGATGTGAACGCAGCCTGGCAAATCCTTCACGGGGCCCTCCCGTTCGGCATGAAGTTTCAGGTGCAAAACGGGGATGAGTCCGTCCCAGCCATGCAGTGGGTTTTGGACGGTCATCAGATGAAAGGTTGGACCCTGAGGCACGGAAGTAAAGATCTTCCTGGCGGTCGAAGGGGTTTAAAAATGGTCATGGAACCCGGAACCAAAACTGGACAGGGGCACGAGGACCAATGGTTGGCCGTGATGAGTCAGTGCGGTTTGCCGAAAGAAGAAAAAATTGATTTCCAGGGGCAAGAATATCAATTATGGGACGTTGTCCAGCAATCGATGTGGGATATCTTTCCTGGAAAGGAATGTAGTTGGTCTCTGATCGCGCTTACGCGGTATCTCGACAACTTCGATCAAAATTGGCAGGCAGCGGATGGAGAAACCTGGAATCTCGAAAAAGTTGTTCAAATGGAAGCCGATCAGGACCTTACGATGAGTGCATGCGGAGGGTCGCATCGACTGATCGGCATGACGATGGCGATTGATGCCTATCGCGATCGTGGCGGTGAGGTACAAGGTCCCTGGAAAAATGCTGAAGACAAAATCGCTGGAGCGATTGAAACCGCTCGCCAATTTCAGCAACCCGACGGTTCTTTTTCCACCAACTATTTTTCCCGGCCTGGAACCTCAGCTGATTTGGCGTTACGTATCAATACGACAGGCCACACGCTTGAATTTCTTGCCTTGTCGCTTCCGCCTGAGCGCCTTTCTGAACCTTGGGTCGAACAAGCGGTACTACAACTCTGCAAACTCTTCAAAAAAACGGAGCCAATCCCGTTGGAATGTGGATCGTTGTACCACGCTGCACACGGCTTGATGGAATATCGGGAACGACGATTCGGTCCATGGCCCTATCCTTCCCCGGAAGATCGCTAAAAACTCTTTCGGTTGAGAAGATCGATGTATGCTTCGCCCAGTAAATCCTCTGGGGCAATCTCAATTTTCTTCATCCACTCTGCC
>CAUZBD010000342.1:0-3783 GCA_963577795.1 Planctomycetota bacterium
ACGAATGTACTTGCGCTGTCACTTGTTGAGAAAGGTTTGCTGAGATTGCATGCCCCTGTGGCGGAAGTGATTCCAGAGTTCTCTACGCTGGGGAAAGAGAAAGTTAATCTTTATCATTTGTTAACGCACACTAGTGGTCTGCTATCAGCAGTTCCTTCTGTGACGCCTGATGTTCTGATGAATATTGAAAAGCTCACTACATTTGCGTGTGGACTCCCGCTTGAGTCTCAGCCTGGGGAGAGAGTTAATTATTCAATTTTGTTGGGGCACACCGTTATTGCGGCGATGTGTTTGAAAGTTGCTGGTAATGGTCGTACTTATGCACAAATGCTCTCTGAGGAAATATTTGATCCGTTAGGTATGGCTAGTACTAGTCTCGGTCCAAGGGGGGACCTAATGGACAGGCTCTGCCCTGTAAAAGTTTCTTACAAGGATATTCCTGCATTGTTGCCTCCTGAAGCTGTTGAAGGGATAGGTTCGCTTTTGACTATGCCGGGATGTGAGTTACCGGGCGCAGGCTGTATAACTACGGTTCAAGATGTCCATCGGTTCGCTGAGATGTTGAGGCGAGGGGGAGCATTAGGCGATGCTCGGATTTTATCACCAGGGATGTTAGATTTTTGTACTAGGAATCACACTGGAGAAATGAGAAACATTTTATTTGATATGTGGACTGGTACCAGAGATTGGCTGTCCTATCCCGCTAATATTGGGGTGGGATTTTTCATGCGCGGTGAAGGAGATATCCCAGGTTTATTTAGTGTGATGAACTCCCCGCGAACTTATGGTGGCTTTGGAGCAGGCTCAACCGGTTTTACTGTGGATCCTGAACGCGATATAACCCTCACCTTTTTATCAACCGGCTTGATGGAGGACAGTTACCATTTTGAGAGAATTGGTGTTATAGCAACGCTTCTGTTGTCTGCACTTATTGAGTAAATACTGCTTCATTAGATGTGTCTGGCGCATACCCTTTTTGAATTACTGCGGGTTCGTTTAACTGCACTCCATGCTCAACTGTTTTTTCATGATTAAAATCGACGAATAGTTATTGGGAATGGTATAATTTTTTGCTTTCTCATCAAATACGGAGAGGTGGCCGAGCGGCTGAAGGCGCTCCCCTGCTAAGGGAGTATGGGTTTTATCGCCCATCGAGGGTTCGAATCCCTCTCTCTCCGCCATTCACGCCACTTTGGGGGCGCGCAGTTTGAAAAAATTTAAGCAGCTTAAGGAAAACAAATTTAGCATTGTTTTGTCGCTCGAACCATGGACGTTATGGACGTTGATATTCAGCCCAGTCGCCGCAATTGGAGAAAACGATGGAGTCAACGATAACGTTAAGTAATGGCCATAGTATATGGACAAATCTCGTAGGGGACGGGCCGGGATTACCTTTACTTCTACTCCACGGCGGTCCCGGTGCGGGACACGACTACTTAGAACCACTAGCCGCACTCGGTGATGAGCGACCCGTTGTATTTTACGACCAGCTCGGTTGTGGTAAATCCGATATTCCAGAAAACCCAGTACTGTGGACGATAGAACGCTTCGCAGACGAAGTACAAGAAGTGCGTAGCAAACTCGGGATAGAGCGTTGCCACCTGCTCGGCCAGTCGTGGGGAGGCTGGTTGGGATTAGAATATCTTTTGCGCGAGCCGCCCAACTTGGCAAGCGTTGTACTGGCTTCTACGTCTGCGTCGATACCGGAATTCTCCATCGAATGCGAACGACTCATAGGAGAGCTACCTGAGGCGCATCGCGTCGCGCTGAGAAATTATGGCGAACGCGGCGAGTTCGAGCATCCAGATTATGTTGCCGCGGAAGAAGTTTTCTACCAACGGCATCTCTGCCGATTAAGTGAATGGCCGGATTGCCTGATGCGGACCGTAGATAATCTCCATCACACGCCTGTATACGCTGCGATCAATGGACCAAATGAATTCACAACAATAGGCAACTTGCGGTATTGGGATCGCACAGCGGAATTGCAAAAAATATCGACGCCCGTACTCATAACGTGTGGGAGACACGACGAGTTAGGTCCACGATGCGCCCAAACGCTGCACACCGGTATTGAGGGATCGTCCCTACGGGTATTTGAAGAATCAGCTCACGTCGCCCATATTGAAGAGACAGAGAAATTTCTCGAATGCATCTCGACATTCCTCAAGGCACACGATTGAGCACTACGGATTCCAATCAAAAAGACAAGTTTAGCCGATGCTCCACTAGGATCGGAATGTTTCCTTTGATGTTTTTCAACTAAGCGTATATCGAATAGACACCACCTTCGGCTCAGAAATAAATTCAGACGCTATGAGTTGGCCCTCGCCAGTGCGGCGCTCCTCTGACTCGTGACTAGTCCCGCGCCGCAACCCACGCAACCAACTCCTGAAACTTAGCGCCGCCATCCGAAAGTGTCGCTTGGAGATCAGTTAATTCGTCATAAAAAGTACTATCAGATGCCTCTTCCAAAGCGAGCCCTTCGGCGTAGGTCCCCATCGCGCCTTGATCGATTAGATGTTTATAGCGCTTAACCATTATCGGATGATTTCTCGACATCATGCGGGCGACGTCAATGGCGGCGTTTTCCAACGCACCACTGTCTTTGTAGACTTGTTGCACCAACCCCATCGTATGCGCAAGGTCGGCTTCTATAGGAAACGAACTCATGGTCGCGAATTTCGCGTTGTTCACGCCGACGATATGGATCAGCCTTTGGGAAAGCCGTCGACCGGGATGCACACCGTATTTGGCATGATTGTCCATAAACACAGCACGCGGGGAAGCAAGTAACACGTCGCAGGCTGTTGCGATTTCGAATCCTCCGGTTACCGCCGGGCCATTCACAGCACCGATCACCGGAAACGGACAATCCCAGATGGCCTTCCACGGATCTGTTACACCCGAAATCCCACCGGAAAAATAACCATCGAGATTGCTGATATCTAATCCGATCGCGAAACCACGCCCTTCACCGCGGAGAATGATAGCGCGTACTTCGTCGTTGTTCGGATCAGGATCAAGGCGCGCGCTCATCGCGTTAAACGCTTCTGCCACCGCTTTCATCCACGGCACGCTCATCGTGTTAAACGAGTCTGTGTCATTCATGGTGATGACGTAAATGCCGTCGTCATCGTCAAGCCGATCAACCAATACTTCCGCGTTCGGGCCGTAGCTTGCAATATGTGTTCGGTCTTTCATGTTTGTTCTCCGATTAAACGCAGAGTTATTAACTATCGCTTGGATGCGAGATGGGGGCAGGAAACTAATTTAGGGTATCGAACTCGATGGGAGCAACCCCCGCTACTTTGGTAGAAGAGTACACAGGGTATCAGTGTCAGCAGGTAACAGCCATGCTCTAAGAAAAATGCACGGGTCTACGATACCGCTCAGCTTCAAACTTAGGGGCGTAAGGACATGTGATAAAGCACCTGCAGCCTATGGATGGAGGCGTAACTATCCAGACTCCTATTCCAGATCAAAAGCAACATATTTTTCGGAAACGACCTTTTCGCAATGAGCCTGGAAGGCGGGGATCCCCCCAATGTAATTCAGAAACTGACGTTTTTTCCCCGGAATGTTAGAGCCCATAAACCAGGAGTTAGCATTGGTAAACAAGGTGCTTTCTGCGCCTTCTAGCACATGCTCCGTCCATGCCGACTCTGCTTCGGGGGTTGCCTGCAATTTCGAATATCCATTTTTTCTCAGATATTTGATACAGTCTGTGATCCATTCCACATTGTATTCCAAACACCGAGGGACATTACAGAAACTAGCAGC
>CAUZBD010000343.1:0-3776 GCA_963577795.1 Planctomycetota bacterium
CAAGTTCAAAATTCCTTTTCCGGGTGCAATCAATGCTGTCGCTCCCTCCACGGAGTAAGAGCGCAGTCTTAATCGCACTTATCGGCAAACTCGACCTAAGCGGAACAGTTTAACTGCAGAGAGCAGGCCGCCTTTTTGCCGAATTTTTAACTACTGAGAGGTGGCAGGCGGCCAAAAACGCCTAATCCCGCGGCGCGGGACCTGGCGGGGGCTCGCGTTTTTGCTCCCGCAGCCGATGCACGCCGAGTTGCACATCATCCCGGGTGCAAAACAAATCCAGCGACCAGTCCACCGCAACGCGGAGCCGGCGACCCCAACCGGGCATCTTGAGCAGATATACCGTCCGCCAGAGAAACCAGGCGATCCAGCCCGAGAAATCGATGCCCAGAATCCGCGCCACCCCACGGTGTCCACCGAGTGCCGCCAGCGAACCGAGCATGGTGAATCGAAACGGCTTGGTCGGTCTGCCGCGAAGAACCGCCGTCAAATTCGCCGCCAAATGGGCTCCCATCCGCACCGCATGTTGCGCGGTCGGTGGATAGGGGTGTCCTGCATCATCCGGGTTGAGGGAACAGTCGCCGATCGCCCAAAGATTCTCGTATCCGCGGACGCGAAAATCGGTAGCACAGTCGATGTATCCTCGCGGGCCGGTTGGCAACTGGCTCTCAGCAACGAATGGCGGTGGAGCGATCCCGGCGCACCAGATGACGGTCTGCGCGTCGATCCTCTCGCCGGACTGAGTGATGCAGTGGTCGGCTTCAATCTGCGCAAGCGTTTCTTCGAGCCGAATCGTCGTTCCATGTCGCGTAATTTCGCCCGCCGCGTAGTTGGCCAACCGTTCATCGAGCGTCGGAAGAATGCGATTCGAAAGTTCAAAAAGTGTGGCCCGGCAATCTTCAATCTGGATGTTCTTAAATTTACGGGCCACCCGCCGCATAAACGCCAAAAACTCGCCGGCCGCTTCCACCC
Source organism: Planctomycetota bacterium (assembly GCA_963577795.1). Taxonomy (GTDB): domain Bacteria; phylum Planctomycetota; class Planctomycetia; order Pirellulales; family UBA7805; genus UBA7805. The sequence goes on from CAUZBD010000343.1 coordinate 970, forward strand.
CCGTGTAGTTTGCGCCGACGACGACCAAATGCAGTAAACTTTTCCGCTCCTCCGGGTCTTCGACACCTTCGGCCCACTCGAGAAGCTGGAGAATGTGATCGCGGAGGGCAACGGCATCGACCAGCGATTTGAGCGGATGCGCATATTCGAGCAGACCTGGAACATCCGGTAGTCGGGGCACGCTGCCGGTCGCGATCACCAACTGGTCGTAACCGAGCACGCGCGGATCGGTGCCTCCGGAAAGTCGATAGTGGACCTGCTGCGCTGCCGGATCGACCCGATCGACCTCCGCCATCCGAAATTCGGTCTTCCGCAGGAATGAGCGAATCGAAACCACCGCATGTCTTGGTTCCAACTCACCGATTCCCGCTTCGATGAGCAGTGGCGAAAATACAAAATAATTGTTCCGGTCGAGCAGCAGGACTTCTGTATCTCTGCTCGAAATTTTTTTCTCCAGGGCCTGGGCGCAGTAAGCCCCGGCAAACCCACCACCTACGATTACAATCCTTGTTTTGTGTGTGTCGCGCTGCATAGGGAACTCAGATCACGCTGGAACAAAACCAAACTAGCCGGGTCGGCTGATTGTAGCTTTAGCCGGCCGCTAGCCGCAAGTTTCCTGGCAGACCTTTTTAGATCGCTTTCCTGCATCCTCGCCCCCCGCTATGATGCCACTGGTGGAGAACAGCGGAGGAGAAACAATGATTGAAGCGGGGATTTTTTTTCTACTCACCATTTTATTTCTTGCCCTGGTGCGCGGCTATCGAACCTTGGCGGTGGTGGTTTTCCTGCTTTGTTTCACTTTCATCCTGTTCGATTTCCTCTACCACGCCACCAGTCCACTTTCACTTAGCCTCTGAAAAGGATGTTTGTTCGATGCCCTCTGCGACCGATCACTCTGCCAACGGTGGAAGGCTGGGCTGGATGCTGCCGCATTTTTTTCTTGGGGCGATCAGCGTCCCGCTGCTCGCTGCCTTTTGGGTCGAATTTATCTGGCAAGAAGCCCCCTGCACGCTCTGTTTGCTGCAGCGGATGTGTATGCTCCTTGCGGGAATGGGGCCCCTCTGGATCCTTAGCCAGCAGGCGGACCCAAGTCGCGTTGCCCCACTGGCCCTCTGGTCGCGCGGGTTCGGTGTTTCGGTCCTGGCCGGAGCGCTGGGGCTATCAATCGCGCTGCGGCAAATCTTGTTGCATATTTTGCCCGATGACCCCGGATTCAGCAGTCCAATTCTGGGCTACCATCTTTACAGCTGGGCCTTCGGTATTTTTGTCTTGGTGTTGCTCTGCAGCGGCGGGTGCCTACTCTTTGCACAAACGCTCGCGCCTACCACCGTGGGCAAAAAGTCAAAAATCACTTGGGCAACCATCGGGCTCTTCGGCGCGTTGATTCTCGCCAACACGCTGGTGGTTAGCTACAAGGCCATGGCCGCCGGACTGGCAGCGGGTGATCTTCAATAAGGCATGGGCCCCTCCGTCAGTGGGCCATCGCCACCCGCCCCGTCGCCGGATCGCCCGCGGCATCAATTCGCCCGCTGCCCGCGTCGAGACTCAACATGCAGGGTGCACCGATCGGGCCCGTGGTAACCTCGATTCGGTGTCCGCGCGCTTTCAGCGGTTCCGCAACGACCGAGGCGAGCCTGGGATCGAGCGTGAGATTCCCGAGTTTCGGGGGTGGTTGCCCGAACGATCCGATCAGATGCCGCGTGCCATAGCGGGGTGCGGCGGTCGCCACCTGCGGTGATGCTCCCTCGGCGAGATGCTGCAGTAGAATCTGCAGCGCCACCTGATCTTGCCAGTCGCCACCGGCCACGCTGATACCCGCCACCGGTCTTCCCGCGCGGGTAATGAGCGTGGGGGTGAGTGTGATCCTCGGACGCTTGCCCGGTGCAATGCAGTTGGGGTGCCCGGGCCAGATATTGAAACTCTGCAGCCGCGAGCCGAGGCGAATTCCCGTCTCACCCGCCAGCGCGCCGGCCCACCCGCTCGGTGTCGCCACCACCATGCGTCCCTGGTGGTCGGCAGTCACGCAGTTGGTCGTATCGTGTACCGGACTCTCCGTCGCGGCATCCCAGTGGTATCCGGCCAGCAGCGGCTGCATCTGCTTTGGATCTCCGGGCCGCAATTGCAGCGACGCGTGCTTGGGGTCAAGCAGCGGCCTGCGGATGGCCACGTAGTCCTTGGACAACAAGGCCTGCAAAGGGACCTCGGAGAAAAGGGGGTCGGCATAATAGGCGTCGCGATCGGCGAGCGCCAGTTTCATCGCTTCGATGACGGTGTGGATAGTGTCGGGATCGCCGTGGCGATACTCAAAACCCGCCACCGCTTCGAGCAGTTGCAACGTCTGGAGCAGATAGGGACCCTGCGTCCACGGCCCGCATTTATAAATACGATGGTCTCTATATTCGGTTGCCAGCGGTTGCTCGACGCGTGTCCGGTGGGCGGCCAGATCCTCGTACCGCAGCAGTGCTTTATTTTTGCGCGACCACGCATCGAGGTCCCGGGCGATCGAGCCGCGATAAAATGCATCGGAAACCGCAGCGAGCCGTTCACTCCGGCTGCCGCGTGCAGCGGACTCGGCGGCACAGAGTGTCTTCAACGTTTTCAACAGGTTCTGCTGCCACGGTTCGCCTCCGGCTTCGAGCTGTTCCATGGCTGCTGTGGCGGTGTCGGAAAAACGTTGCGTGCCGTGTCGGACAAGCAGCGTCACGCAGGCATCGAGCACAGCCGGAACCGCCGCAGCTCCGCTGCCGCTCCGCGGAATACCGCCAATCGACGCGAAGTATTTCCGGGTTGCTAACCCGGGCGCAGCA
>CAUZBD010000344.1:0-3775 GCA_963577795.1 Planctomycetota bacterium
AGGTCGGTACTGCCGAGGATCTGCTCGCGGTGTTTCAGGCGGCCCAGAGTGATCCGCAGTTGCTGGTGCAACTGAGCCAGATTGCCGAGCAGCGGCGCGTGGTACCCGAAGCCGATTTGACTGACGCGCTTGCTGCGTCATTGGATAGTGAGAATCCCGAGGTTCGCATGGCGACCATTCGCCTTGCTGGTGCGTGGCGGCAGACAGGGCTGCTCGACCCGATCGATGCCCTGCTCGATGCCGACAACCAGCCCAAGGTGCGGGCCGTTGCGATGCGGGCGATGCAGACGCTTGCGCCGGAGGACGCCGCCGAGCGATTCCGCCGTTTTATTTCCAGTGACGAAGACCCCGGCATTGCCCAGGCGGCTTTGGCTGCGCTGGCGAAGCGCGATCTGGATGCGGCGCTCCGTGCGGGCTTGCTTTTGTATGCCGCGGCTGATGAGGAGGGAAAGGAAAGGGTTTTGGAAATTTTGATGCAGCGTCGAGGTAGCACCGCGGCTCTGGCCACGGTGATTGCAGCGGAGGACGTTTCCCCGAGTGATGCCGAGTCGATTGCCCGCTGGCTCAGTGGTGCTGGCAAAGACGAGCCCCAATTGGCCGCCGCCCTGCAGCGGGCGATGGGGATCGAGCCGGTCGGAGAACTCGAGTTCGATCCGGCGTTTGTCGCCAAGTTAGCCGCAGAGGTGCAATCTGCCGGTGATCCTGCAGCCGGGAAGTTGATCTTCGACTCATCGCTGACCAATTGCACGGCGTGTCACTTTGTGGGTGCCGGGCCGGTCGATACGAAAGAATATTTTAAGGGTCCGGAACTTTCGGCCGTTTCGGCCGGTCTGCCGGTCGATTTGATTATCCAGGCGGTCATCTGGCCGGCGCGGCAGGTCAAAGAGGGCTACGAGTTGACGACGCTCTATTTGGACGACGGCCGGGTGCTTTCGGGCTACATCACGCGTCGTGCGCACCGGACCGTGACGATTCGCGATCTGGGTAGTGGCCGGGAGATTGTGGTCGACCGCGATGCGATCGAAGACTTTGACAAACAGGGCACGGCGATGCCGGCCGGTTTTACGCGGGTACTCAGTCGCGATCAACTCCGCGATCTGGTGGCCTATTTAGTGACACTCAAAGGTGCCGGTAAAAAACCAGCGGCCAAAAAAAAATAAAGAATTGGAGGAAGACCTATGCGTACACAGCCTGTCATTCTCGCGGCGTTCTTTGTCGTTTTAGCGGCTTATCCCACGAGTGCTAATGAGGCTGGATCGCGACGGCCCTTTCGCGGCACGCTGCACACGATCCCCGGAACGATTGAAACCGAAGACTATGATGAGGGAAAGCCCGGTGAGGCCTATTACGATCTCGACGAGAAGAATCATGGCGTGGATTACCGCGGTGCGACGCACGTTGATATTGAAAAACGCGACGATGCCTCGGGCGGCCATGGAATTGGCTGGACTAAAGCGGGAGAGTGGGTTGCCTATAGCGTCATCGTCAAGGAGTCGGGAACCTACAACATTGAGTTTATTCTTTCCGCCGTGGGCAAAGGCGGTTCGTTTCATCTGGAGTTTGATGGCAAGGACGTGACCGGACCGATTGCCGTACCGAACACAGGCAGTTTTCAGAAACTGGGGAAAGTCACCAAAAAAAATATTCCTCTCCAGGCGGGTAAGTACGTGATGAAAATGGTGATGGACAGTAACGGAGCATCCGGCTACGTCGCGGATATTGACTTGATCGAATTTGTGAAATCGCCCCGGTGAGCGTGATAGCACTCCCCCTTCCGAGGATTTCCACTAAGGGTGCGAACTGCGGTGCGTCGATTGTGATGATGAGGTGGTGCCTGTGCACCTCTCCACGCGAACCCGCATGCACCCATCACCCCGCAGTGTGAACTCATGACCCTGCCGCGCCCGTATTGTGCGACTGGCCTGGCTATCGCCACGCTCTGCGCGGTGTTTTGCGGCGTGCTGTCTCTTCCTGCCACTGCCCGCGGAGCGGACATCCAAGACCACGGTATGTGGCTTGCGTTGTTCTCCCAGGGTGAGTTGGACATTCCCTGGAGCGACACGGAAAATCTATTGTGGTGGTACGATACCCACGCCCGGTTTTTTGGTGGTCAGTTCCCCGAGTTTCAAGGAATTGTCAGACCGGGGATTGGTTACCGATTGAACGACAACCATTCGGCATGGATTGGTTATGCCTGGGTTCGTGATATGCTTCCCAGACTCGATGTCTATGAAAATAGAATTTGGGAGCAGTGGGGATGGACCGAGGAGTTTGGCGACATCTCGACTCTCTCTCGGAGTCGCTTGGAGCAGCGATTCGTCTCGGTCGGTGCGCAGGTAGGCTGGCGGTTTCGACAACTGCTGCGTGCGCAGAAACCGGCGAAAGACCATCCGCGATTGCTGTGGGTCACTTGGGACGAGATCTTTTTCCATCTCAACGAGACCGATTGGGGTACGGTGCCAGGTTACAACCAGAATCGCGTGTTTGTGGGGATGGGCGTCCGTCCAAAAAGAGGAAGTCCTTGGCGAACCGAGGTGGGCTATCTCTACCAGCAGATCGATATTCCCTTTGACGGGGCGAACCTCAGCAATCACATCCTCTCGGTCAACATTTATTTCAATCCTTAAGCCGCATCTGCGTTGCCCAACGGTTAGGGTAGTCTTCTCCTTGCACGTCGGGGTCGCAGTCACTCCGGCGTGTACACCACAGCGATTCCTCGATCAACTGACGCGGCTCGTGTGGATGTAAAGATGGTGAAATTGGCGGTTGCCAGAGGTGGGGCGACGGTGTTGCTTTTTCAAGCCAACCCTAATCGTCAGGATCTTTCTCAGCGATGCCAAGCGTTTTGGGATCGGGAAATCCCCGCGGCCACTTTGGCGGGTAGGCCGGATCGAAAAAAGCTCCTGTCCAATCTGCCTTTTCCCAATTTTTGGCATACTGGAATTTTGCTCCGGTGAGGTTTGTCTTCCGCAGATCCGCATCTTTCAGGTCCGCCCCGCGAAAGTCGGCGCGATAAAGGTTGGATTCACTCAGATCCGTCTTTTCGAGTATGGCCTTTTTAAAATCAGCCCTGCTGAGGTCTGCCTTCTTGAGGGAGGCTTTGCCGAGATTGGTAACGAACAGCGACGCGTGCCGCAGGTCGGCTCCCTGGAGGTTGGCATATCGCAAATTTGCCTCGCTCAGTTCGGCAGTTTGCAGATTTGCTTCGCGTAAATTTGCCCTGCTCAAATCGGCCTGTTCGAGGTCGGTCAAGCGGTTTATGCGGCCGGTAAAGGAGTGGTCTTCTCCACCGGTTGTTTTGAGCGCCCGCACTTTTCCATGAATGTCTTCATATTCCCCACCCCATCCCGGGCAGGCAACGAGCAGAACCAGAACAGCTAGAGTGAATCGCATGCCTTGATCTCGAGTGCAAATGAACAATGTCCACATTAGACACCAAGCAAATAGTGACAGGAAGGACCGCCATCGAGGCAGTTACACGGCGCGGCGTACCCGTCGCGGGGGAAGAATCGCCAGACTCAAGAGCAGTAACAGCAAAGTCGCCGGTTCGTTAGATATGGAATTTCCGCTTCTGTTGCCACGTTCGCCTTGCCGCCGAATTCGCAACGCTTGTGTGCTTTGCCTTTGCTTTTGTCGCCTGCTGGCGGAATCTCCACAGTGGTAAGAGTATAAGCTCAGCATCTCACCGCTTTGACGTAACGTTTCGCTTGGGGGTCGTAGACGGCATCGACTCCAATGTAACCGTACTGGGCTTCGAGAAAGAGGACGATATTTC
>CAUZBD010000345.1:0-3771 GCA_963577795.1 Planctomycetota bacterium
CCCGAGGGCGCATTTGAAGCGACTGGCATCGAAAACCACACCGTAGTAAGAATCAACAAGCAGGGTGACATCGAGGTCCGACGTCCTGACTCCTGGGATCTTGTCGGTGGCTTGATTGGCGATTTTGAAACAAGAGTTAAATCGTCAACGGGACTCGATTGGGTATAGTATTCGTCTCTGCCAGCGACCGCCAAAACCGGCTGAGAAAAAAATGATTAGCGGGGCGGGATTGGCGATTCCAAGCCCGACCAGAAAGTCTTTTTTAACCGCTGCTGTGCATCCTCGATAGGAATCCGAATCTGCCCAGCAATCTGCACGAAATCGAATTGGCCTGCGGCTAAGAGCGCTCGCAACTCTTTTTCACTGATTGCCAGCCGACGTGCGGCCTCTCGAAGTGACCAGGTGCCCTGATAATGGCCGTGGCGACCCAACTCTGCTGGACGTTTCATAGGAGCCATGTTTTTCTCTCCGAATTGATCTAATCAATGACGACATGACCCAATACTTACGCGAAGATGGTATCCCCGTAGCTCATTGTAAAGTAGTTTATCGAGGTGTCAAAAGTTTTGCCTTTTTACTGGCGTGGTGGAGATAATTTTTCTCGGCACTACCGGTCAATTGATGGCCACTACGTGCGATCTCTATAATGGGCCCACATTTATGGTACGGCAGTTGGCCCAATCAAGGATAAAAAGTAAGGGTTCAATGATGACTTTCATCAACGATAATTTTCTGCTCGAAACGGAAGCCGCCCAGTTTCTCTACCATACCTTTGCCAAACCGCAGCCGATCCTCGATTACCATTGCCACCTCAATCCGGCCGATATCGCCAGAAATCGACAATTCACGAATCTTTTTGAAATCTGGCTTGAGGGAGACCATTACAAGTGGCGAGCCATGCGTGCATGTGGAGTTGATGAAGCACTCTGTACGGGCAATGCAGACCCTTATGACAAATACATCGCCTGGGCCCGTACTGTTCCCCGGTTGCTACGGAACCCTCTTTATCATTGGACGCATCTCGAATTGAAGCGGTATTTCAATATTGATTTGTTATTGGATGAAAATAGTGCACCAGAAATCTGGAAAGCGACCGAAAACCTTCTCCAGCAGGAGGATCTCCGTCCTTGGGGAATTTTCGAGCGCTTCGGTGTAAAAGCGGTCTGTACAACAGACGACCCAGCAGGAAATCTGCGCGAGCATCAAAGTATTGCTGCAAGCGATTTAAAAACGCGTGTCTATCCAACTTTCCGACCTGACTGCGTATTACAAACAATGGAGCCAGAACAATGGAACGCGTGGGTCAACCGTTTGGCAGAACAGACCAATCTTAAAATAGATTCGCTCGAGGATTTAAAAGAAGCGATCGCAATGCGCCATCAGGCATTCCATGATCTTGGCTGTCGAATTTCAGATCATGGACTAGAAAGTTGTTTTGCCGATTTTTGTGATGCATCAGACGCAGAGAAAATATTCCAGATTGCCAGGGGGGGCCAAATACCCTCCACTACAAACCAAAAAAAGTTTGCCAGCTATCTAATGTTTTTTTTCGGTAAACTTGATGCGGAAAAAGGATGGACGAAACAACTCCATATTGGCGCACTTCGGAATACAAATCGACGACTTTTTAAAGAAAGAGGGCCCGATATCGGATGCGATTCGATCGGAGATTTCCCTCAAGCCCAGTCGCTCGCTCGCTACCTGAGCATCTTGGATGAGAAAGATGCGCTCCCCCAAATGATACTTTACAATCTCAACCCGGCAGATAACTATCTTTTTGCAAGTATGGCCGCTAATTTTCAGCGGGGTCCACATGCTGGGAAGATTCAATTTGGTTCGGGTTGGTGGCATCTCGATCAGAAAGAGGGAATGGAGTGGCAAATCAATGCGCTCTCAAACCTAGGACTCCTTTCCCAATTTATTGGGATGCTCACTGACTCGCGTTCTTTTCTTTCATATAGCCGCCACGAATATTTCCGTCGTTGCCTCTGCAATCTTCTTGGACGAGAAATGGAACGTGGTGAAATTCCTCACGATTATGATTTAGTCGGTAAGTTGGTAAGCGACGTCTGCTACCAAAATGCCCATGACTATCTCGGACTGAACTCGGACTGAAATGGACATAAGATATACCGGTTTGCGGGAACGGGCACTCAAAGCTATAACGGGACAGTGGGAGGTGTTTGCACACCTGGTGGTGGCCGCGGTCTTCAAAACCGTTGGGCGGCACGTAAACCGTATCGCCAGTGGGTTCGATTCCCATACACTTCCGCCAAAAATAGGGGCGGTGCAAATAGTGTTTCGGCCTTCCTCGCCTTGAGAATCCATTGGTCTAAACCGCACAAACCGGACTGAGTGGGAAAGTAATGGAATTTAATTTCAAGACAGTCCTGGGGCTTGGCATCGCCTCCGTTTTCTTCGGTTTTTGCTTTGTTTCTGGTGGCTACTTGGCGCATGATTTGTTTCGAACCGTTGATGACCAAAATGTGGTCTGGCTGGTCAATCGTGCTGCGGCAGCAGTTGTGATTACCCTGTTTGTTGCTTTGGGGTTTATTATGGCCAGAGCCGTCGAGTACGGCTTTCTTCGTTGGTGGAAAACACGCCAGAAGCCATCAACAAGAGATGACTAATTGCCGCCCGATCAAACTCAAATTCGCATTGAGCTCTTAAAGAAGCACGCCATGGAACAGGGTCGTCCACCACGTCTACACTTTTTTCTCCGCTGCACATTTTTCATGGCGGCAGGGGCAGTCGCTGGCCTGCTTCTCGCTGGTATTTCGATACAGCGTTGGTCGATCGAGTGGCCGCTCATATTGCTACTGACCGTGGTGGGCGTCGCGGCGGCGAGCATCGATGTTCTCATTTATGAACGGCGGCAATGGTCAATTTTTCGTGCGTGCATCGCTTGGTCTGCAGGGTTTTTCTTTTTGACTTTTTTGATGGCAATTATTCTTTTGATTCCCTATGCGATCTTGGCAGGGATCTCTAAAGCCTTCGGAGTCTGGGAAGCCTGGGAAAATATCTCAAACCTTTGGGCCATTCTTATTCCTTTTTGCATGGGATCGATTTTTGCCTACGGAGGCTGGCGACTTCTGGATGATTATTGATTTTTGTGCGGCGATACTTTGGATTCTTCTATTGCAATGCAATGAATTTAATTTGGCATAATGGTTTACTGCAATGCAGCACACATTACTGAAACGTTCGGAACAAGCAGTTGTGGCTGTGCTGTTGATCGCGGCACTTGCCGCAGTCACTGGATACTGGGGATTTCGAGTTTGGCACAAGCGAGACTTGGTCGAGTTTGATGAGGCGCCTCCTCTGGAGGCGAATTTTCGTATTGATATCAATCGCGCAGACTGGCCCGAACTGATGCAACTGCCGGGCATCGGTGAAACAACGGCCCGAGCCATCGTAAAAACACGAGAAGCAAGCGGTCCCTTTATGAATATGAAGGACTTGGAAGTTCGAGTGCGTGGAGTGGGTCCTCGAATGACTGCTGAAATCGCGCCGTTTCTCTTGCCCTTGCATACTCCAACAACATCACGCGATGATCGTGAACCATGAAAGAATTACTTACTTTTCGTTTTGCTACAGTTCTTAGCATCCTCGTGGGATTGTCTGCCCTCAAGGCAGACCAACAAGTAGAGGCCGATAGCGACCGTGAAAAGCTTCGAGACGTTCCACGATGGGAAGATTTCGTCGAACGCAACGACCGGATCTACGACCCGGAATCAAACCAGCCCTATACGGGCCATGTCGCACTCCGCT
>CAUZBD010000346.1:0-3768 GCA_963577795.1 Planctomycetota bacterium
CTCACAGAAGGTGCCATCATCGTTTCTGCAACCGAAGTAACCCGTGCCAATCTGCCAAACGAGATCACCCCCTTTTTTGCGATGATAGGAACTGAGTCCACCCTCTCCTGTGCAATGATAAAAATTGCCTTTTTTAGCCCCTGCATTCATGGCCAAAATTGCAGAAGGACTCAAGGCACCAAAACTCATCGCCGAAATATTCAGCACCGAACAGGAATACGGCTTTTCACACTCCGGACCGCCAACGGATATGCGAAAAGCTTCTTCCGATTTTTCATGTGGAGCCATCGAATGGTCAATCCATTCGTGATGTCGTCCATAGACATCTAACTCTGTACCGAAGGGCGTCACATCTTCAACATTTTTTGAACGACGATAGATGAGTGACCGCTGATTTCGATTGTAAGGATGACCATCAATATCGCTTTCAATAAAATACTGATGAATTTCAGGGCGGATCATCTCCTGCAAAAAACGTAAATGAGCTAGGATGGGATAATTGCGTGTTATTGAGTGTCGTACCTGGATCAGATCCCAGACACCAACGAACAAGAGGAAAAGGGCTATCGCTGTAAGCAGATGAAAATAAGGCGAAATCTTTTGGCCAAGCAAACAACAGACAAGCGTCGCGACCAGCGCAATGATCAAAGCCAGAAACCGCATACTACAGCATCCCCTACGAGTACACCCTATTTTGCTAGCAGATTATCTAATATGACTGGCGAGGCGTCAATGAATGGCCAACTAAATACTTGGTCTTTATTCGTCTTTCCGAGAGACTCCCGTCAAAGCTGGAATGAAAAAACGGAGTCAGACCGGACCACCAAAATATTTTTATCGCTCATAAGACCAAACGGCGAATTCAATCAATCAAAGGTGGCAACAAAGAGTGTCAGCCGAGAGACCGCTGGCTGAAAAACATCGGAAACTGTGGGATAAGTAAAGCAAATCTTCACATCACAAAGTGCTATGGCATCACAGAAACAAAAGGGTGATCAAGGCGAAAGCGGTAAACGCGCATTCGCCCGTCACTTCGCTATTGCCGCCATTGCTCTGCTGCTTGTCATTCTTGCCGGGGAATGGCTCGGACCGGAGGTTCTCAAGCTGAAAAACTGGATTGCCTCGCAAGGACCGAAAGGGCCTATCCTTTTCCTCCTTATTTTCATCGTATTCTCTTCTGTTTTTGTCCCCGACACGGTATTTGCTGTGATTGCGGGAACACTCTTTGGAATCCTCTGGGGTACGCTACTTATGTTTGTGGGAGGGGTCATCGGGGCGACTCTCAATTTTTATCTAGCAAGAACGCTTTTTCGAAAGCAGGTCCGGGGTTTTCTCACGAAACACCCCCGATTTTCTGTCGTCGAACAGGCAGCAGAACATGAGGGCCTGCGACTACTCCTACTGCTACGACTCGTACCTCTCAACCCGGCTACGGTCAGCTATCTTTTGGGAACCACTGGTATTCGGTTCCCCATATTTCTCTTCGCTTGCATCGGACTCATTCCCGGATTTTTTGTTGAAGTCTATTTCGGCTATTTACTCAACCACGTGAGCACGGCAAAGACTCTTACGGGTTCGTTGGACATGACACATCTTGTCGCGACAATCGCTGGTTTTGTGGTTTGTGCTGGGACACTTGTTTATCTCATCGTGATTGCCCGGCGAGCGCTTGCGGAACTTTCCATCCAAGAAAACTGATTGTCCGCGCACAAAAATGCGGGTGGCAGATTTTACCTGCCACCCGCATACTCAATAGAATCATACCTGACGCGGAATTAGCTCACACCTGGTACGGATGCTTGGGCTTCAGTGACTGGTCCTTGCACCTTGATGAGTTCAACTTCGAATACGAGTGTCTGATTGGGGCCAATTTGGCCACCGGCGCCTTGGGAACCATAAGCGAGGTGAGACGGAATATAAAGTTGCCACTTGTCTCCCTCTTTCATGAGTTGTAACGCCTCGCTCCAACCAGCAATCACACGGTTGAGAGGAAAAGTAACCGGTTCACCACGTTCGTAGGAGCTGTCAAAAACCGTCCCATCCGGCAGAGTGCCGTGGTAATGGACCGTAACACTATCTTTGCTTGCAGGCTGTTCCCCGGCACCGTCCTTGATGACGCGATACTGAAGTCCACTCTCAGTGGCAGACACACCTGTTTTAGTTTTATTTTCTTCAAAAAATTCATTTTCTTTTTCCAAGGCAGCCTCTGCGGCCTTTTTCTCTGCGTCAACTTGTTTCTGAATCAAATTGGATTGAAATTGATTCATCACTTCCTGTATTTGGTCGATAGTGAATTTTGATTCTTTTCCCTCGAATCCAGCTTGCACACCTTCATTAAAGGTGGCTAAATCAATTGCAATCTCCTGGCCACGCGCACTCTTACCAAAACTAAGGCCAATGCAATAACTTACATCCTCCATATTTACCTTGGGGGTTTCACTTGCCGACGTAGCAGCATACTGACCTGCCGGACTTGTCGGGATTAATTTCTCTGTGCGTTGCTCATCAGACTGTGCCACAGCACCAAAGAAAGCGGTGAGAACCAAGAAGGTGATACCTGTAAAAAATCGCCTCTTCATGACAAATCTCCTTAATCAATAGAATTAAAAGGTTACGTCGCACGGGGTACATGCGACTCAATAATTTCGGCAGCAGCAGCAGCCACCCATCCCTCACGTCCATCGGTCGTGCGAACCTGAATCCAATCCCCTCTTCTTTGCACCACCTCGAAGCGACTTCCCTCAGGAAGAGTCGTCCCTCCAAGAGACGCAAAGGCGGATCCGTTTCCCGCACGGAGTTCGACATCCTCCGCCACAACGACACCTCGATCTGCGGAATCCGTCTGCCAATATTGAAAACCAAGAGAAAATCCGCTGAGCAAACAGCCCAGAGCCGCAACACCAACGACTTTTCGACAGACACTGATCCTTAACCAAAGGACGGCAGCCAAAGCGAGCCAAAAAACGGACCAGAAAAAAATACCAGACCAAAGGCGGAGATGCTGAGAAATCCTCTCATTCCAATACTGAAACCATTCTGAAAAAGATTGTTTCTGAATCTGCTTTTCACCCGTTAGCAGAAACAAAGCGCGATCCCGACCCGCTTGTATAGGTGAATCGCCGGGCAAGTAGGCAAGTGCACGCTCATAGTTCGCAAGCGCCAGTGCGACTTGGCCGGATTGCAAATATGCAGTCGCGAGATTCGAATACAATTTTCCATTTTTGATCCCCTGATCAACCAGGAGTTGATACTTACTGGCTGCTTCAGAAAACGCCTCTTTGGCAACGGCAGCATCTGTTGTAGCTACAAGACCTCGTTGATACGCACTGGATCCCTCTTTAAGAATCTGTGCCGTTTGGTCGTGACTCAATTCAGCAGCTACAAGCTGGCCAACCGAGTTGCCCCAAAGGCCTGTAAAGAAACAGCATGCCCCCAGCAGGACTGCTGTGCGTAGCCAGCGATTCTTGCCCGGTGATCGCAGATGAAAGCGACGGATGTTCTGTAGCTGCTTGCGTGCCGTGGCAACGAGTGCTTGAATATCCGCGCCCGAGGCACCGGCATAACAGGCAACTTCGCAGGTGGCAAGAAGTTGATCAAATTCTTCAACTGTCTGCTCTGACAATTCATTCTGTAATAAGGTGACTGCCTCTCGCCGCGTCAGGGAAGGCGAAGCGATGCCAGCCAACGCTGCAACATACGTCAGTAAGGCCGAAGAGACTTCTTCCGCACTGCTAGCATTGTCGAGAACATATGCAGCCTGCTTGCGGG
>CAUZBD010000347.1:0-3767 GCA_963577795.1 Planctomycetota bacterium
AACTGTTACCGTATAAAACCTATGCCGATGCGCGCGTTTAAAATAAATGAAACCAGCACATGAAAATCTGTCTCTTTGATATCGATGGGACGCTCATTCGTAGCGGGGGCGCCGGAAAGCAAGCCTTCCTACGCACGCTGCAAGAAGCATTTGGTGTCGAGGTCATCGATCCAGGCGTCCCATTTGCGGGCCGCACGGATCGTGGAATTGTGCGCGATTTATTCGCCCACTTCAAGATTCCCATCACCTCTCAAAGCTGGGATCTTTTTACCGGGGTCTACTTCCGCATACTCCCGGAATGTCTGGCCAGCTGCCGTGGCAGTGTACTGCCTGGCGTAAAAACGCTCCTAGAAATAATTGAGGCAAATTCAGAAATTGAAATGGGGCTTCTGACGGGCAATACGGCCAAGGGGGCCTCGATCAAACTACAGTATTATGGGCTGGAACATTACTTCGGTTTTGGAGGCTTTGGTGATCAGCACGTGGAGCGTGACCGTGTGGCCGAACAGGCACTCATTGCGACACGCGAGCGTTGGGGAAAAGCGGTTATCCCAGAACAAATCTTCGTTATCGGCGATACACCTGCCGATATCCAGTGCGGGCGTACGATCGGCGCACAAACTGTGGCCGTCTGCACCGGAAAATACTCTGCGACGGACTTCACCGCCGAAGCGCCCAACTTGGTACTCGAAGATTTTTCGTTGGCGGGACCACTTCTCGATCAACTCACTGCGTGAGCTTAACGAAGTGGGAACCCGGGACTCAGGGAACCACGTGGGGCAACAGTTTTTTTCTTTGCTTCAACCGCCAGGGAAGTCGGAAAAGGGCGTCCCTTTTCAGAGTGTTCGGCGGTGATCTGCTCAAGCAAAGCCCTTGAGGCGTTATCAATCACCAACACTTGGTGACGACTCTCACTTCCCTGTCCTGTTCGAACGATACAAATTAACTCTTGAGAGGCGGTAGCCGTTCGCCTTGCCTCAGCGAGAATAGCCAGGTTCTGAGGAATTTTTTCCGCACTCGCTAAAGGTGTTTCGGTTTTTTGTCGTGCCGAAGGATAAATTTCTCGCAACATAACATGTGCTAACTGTGCCGCACCATAAAGCCCTGCACGATCCGTGGGGTCCGCAAAATTACAGACGCCAATCAACTCGCCACGCTCATTAAACAGTCCACCACCACTGCGGCCAACTGCCGGTTGTCCTTCAACCTGTATATTCGGCGGTCCGACAAAACTGTTGATAGCCTTGACGGTACTCTGCTGTACAGTCGGGTCACTTCCATGATCGCAACCGATGCTTAATACCGACTCTCCGACTGCAGTGGTTTGCTGCTCAGCGATGAGGGCAATCGCGGGAAGTTGGCGATCGGAACGAATAGAAACCAGTCCAATATCGTTTTGCAGATCGTAGCGGACCAACGTCCCAACAACGGTTGTGGGTACCGCTCGGTCAAAAAGATCAACCTCGATCTTGCCGTTGCCCCCCGAGTCGCGAAAAATATGGGCGCAGGTGAGAATCAGAGCCTCATAGACTCCTGAGGGTTCCATCCACGAATCGATCATCGTGCCGCTTCCAAGCGAATGGCCCTGTGGATCGTGCACCTTGAGTCGGACACTCGCACGCAGCAGTTGATCGGCCAATGCCTGAATCGATCTATGTTCTTGGGGGCGGGGCGTCATTGGCCGCGGCATCCGCGGTCGCGACGGGGGCTCCACCGTTTGGACTGTCGCAGTTGCTACTGGTCCGGTTGTGCTTATTGCTACAGGTTGACCGAGTGCCACCCGCGGTACATTTAAGTTGGCAGCAGGCTCTTCTTTTCGGGAAGACTTCGAAAAGAGTGTGCCTGCAAGTGGGAGAAGTTTGCGCGGTCGCTCAGGCGACTGGCCACGCGTGCTGACTGTACTTGCAGTGGCAGGCAAGACACCAGCAGCTGAAAGCAATCCCGAAAGCCGCTGATAATTGGTAGCACCAATGATTCGGCCGCGCTCCTTGCCATCAACAACGAGAACGAAACAAGGAATGTTGGTGACACCGAATTTCTGAGCAAGCGCGGCATTTTGATCGACATCGATTTTACGGACCGGATAACCTTCTGCAGACAATTGTTGCACCACAGGCGTCATCATCTTACAGGGACCACACCAGGACGCCTGAAAGTCGTAAAGGACCGTTTCACCAGCTCCTGTTGCCGCCAACAAAAGAGCCGTAATTTGAATTAGTACCATCGTTCCCTCCCTGGAACTGAGGTCTTTTCTGAGACAAACGGGGAGGGATAGACGGAAACCGTCTCTCCAGGTGCCGATTGGCCGCCGAAACGGCAATCTACTTACCTGCAGGCAACCTCCCTGTTGCCTCAATGTAGTAATTAACCCGCAATTAACCCGCTAAAAGTCGCCTCACCCGGTCGGGCATCCTTGCCACGTGCTGAGTGGGCCGCTGTGACGGGTCGCTTCTGTAGCAAAATCTTCATTCCGCTGCATCAGGAAAGTTCTTCAATTTCTGATGCGCAAAATTACACGGTTGGCACCCGCATGGGCCAATCCGCATGCGATCATTCTTCTCGCAACTACCCACCGGCCAACGCATTAGCCGGTGTGTAGCAAAAGTATGACTCCATGACGAAAGGATACGAAACGCATTTTATGTACCAAAGAGGCAAGAAATTTGTTCGTTTCCCGAAACAATAGCCATGCTACTACCGCCAGCAAAGGAAAGAAACAAATCGTTTTCACAGAATCATCCACCTCCGGTGTTTGATCCTCCGCGTGGTCGCCCTGATACGCACTTTTTCCTATCTCCCGATTTGTTGGTCCCTCGGCTACAATCCCGGCTTTCGCACCGAGAACGATTATTCAACAACAACCCACATGCGACAAATTCTCGTCACCGCCGGTCTACCCTATGCCAATGGTCCCATTCATCTTGGGCACTTGGTGGAATACATTCAAACCGATATTTGGTGCCGGTTTCAGAAACTGCGCGGAAATCGCTGTATTTACATTTGTGGCGATGATACTCACGGCACTGCGATCATGATCAGCGCACGTGAGCAGGGAATTTCTGAAACGGATTTCATTGAGCAAATCCACCATGAACATCAAGCCGATTTTGGTGCTTTCGACATTCAGTTTGACAACTACGGCAGCACGCATTGTCAGGAAAACAAAGAACTATGCGAAGAAATATGGGCCGCCATGCTGGCCGCAGGGCTCGTGAAAGAGCAGGATGTCGAACAGCTCTATGACTCCCAGGCAGAAACCTTTCTGGCTGACCGCTTTGTTCGTGGCACTTGTCCAGTCTGTGGCATTTCGAATCAATACGGAGACAGTTGCGATAACGGCCATACCTATTCCCCTACGGAATTGGTGGATCCGGTCAGTACACTCTCGGGCACAGAGCCACAGATCCGCTCGGCAAGACACCTGTTTATTGAACTGGAAAAATTGCACGATTTCCTAGAAGAGTGGACGCAAAGCGACGGGCATCTCCAGTTGGAAATCGCTAATTATTTACAGGGACATTTCCTTAATAAACCTTTACGTGACTGGGATATTTCGCGGCCGTCACCCTATTTTGGTTTTGAAATACCGGAGCATCCCGGACATTACTGGTACGTCTGGTTTGATGCGCCGATTGGCTATATGGCTTCCACGCGACAGTGGTGCCGGCGACACGGGGAAAATTTTGAAGATTGGTGGAAAAACGAAGCCTGTGAGATCCATCACTTTATTGGCAAAGACATTGCCTACTTTCATACGCTCTTCTGGC
>CAUZBD010000348.1:0-3767 GCA_963577795.1 Planctomycetota bacterium
GCAAGTCAGACGATCGTCTACGAGCACGCCAAACGCCTGGAAGCCAACATCGCGAGCGTTGTCCTCGGCCGCCCTCGCGCGATTCGACTTACGCTTGTGGCCTTGCTGGCCGGGGAACACGTACTGCTCGAAGACGTGCCCGGCGTAGGAAAGACCTTGATCGGCAAAGCACTCGCCCGAAGTGTCCGCGGAAAATTTTGCCGGATTCAGTTCACCCCAGATCTATTGCCTGGTGATATCACGGGCACCACCCTCTATCGGCAGACCGATGGAGAGTTTGAATTCCTACCTGGACCCGTTTTTGCCAACATCGTTCTCGCGGATGAAATTAATCGAACCACGCCCCGCACTCAAAGTGCACTGCTTGAGGCGATGAGCGATTGCCAGGTTTCGATCGATACCGAAACGCACCGTTTGCCTGAGCCGTTCATGGTGATTGCAACCCAGAATCCTTTTGAGTTCGAGGGGACCTATCCGCTCCCGGAAAGTCAACTTGATCGTTTTTTGCTCCGCATTTCTGTTGGCTATCCGAGTCGCGAGCAGGAACTCCAGGTCATCGAAGATCATCGTCTGAGCAATCCCTTGCAGAATGTGCATCCGGTGCTTGACTGTGCGCAGTTGCTCATTATGCAGCGATGCGTTCGAGAAGTTCAGGTATCGACTGTCCTTCGAGATTATCTCCTCGACCTTGTGGAGGCGACGCGCAAGAGTGACGAACTGTATGTGGGTGCCAGTACGCGCGGTACACTTTGTCTCTACCGCGCAGCGCAAGCACTTGCCGTGCTTGAGGGCCGTGCGTATGTGGTGCCCGATGATATCCAAGGCCTGGTCGTTCCCGTACTCGCCCATCGCGTGATCACTAAAGGATACATGTATGGTGGCCACCGCCGGGAAACAGAGGAAGTCCTGGCGCAGATCGCCAAGCGGGTTCCAGTCCCCGATTGAGGGAGTCGCATCAACGCATTTCGCGACATCTTTGAAACAACTTTGAGACAACAAAAGATTCAAACGCAGAACCACTATGCGACGTCGCAACACCGTTATCTGTCGCGAAGGATGGTACTTTTTGCTGGTTCTCGCGTTCGTCGCCCTGAGTTCCATTTTACGCAATGTGAATATGCTGATGGTTGTTTCGGCCATCATGCTCTTCGCCTTTCTCCTTTCCTGGCGGGCTGCTGCGCGGGCACTCCGCGGTGTCACACTCCAACGAAAAATATCACCGGCCATCAACGCCGGTGACGTACTCGATATCCAACTTGATTTGCAGAGCGCACCTTCGCGAAGTCTCTTTTCACAGGCCGGTAGTCGGTGTCTCGAGATTGATGAAACGATCCGTCACCTTCTCCCGAAAAGTCAGCTGGCAAAAAAGACGGTCCATCTGCTGTGCTGGTACCTGCCACGGGGTGGGACAGAAAAGCTCACCTACCGGGCCCGTTTACTCGAGCGCGGCATCTATCGAATTGGTCCCACGCGTATTGCGACAGGATTTCCTCTGGGACTTATCCGCCATATCCGCATCTTGGATCAGGGAGACCGGGTCGTTGTTTTCCCACGCACGGGGCGACTGATGCCTGCGTTTGGACGACTGTTCCAGCAGATCCAACTCGGCATGCGGGGAGACCCTCTCCGACAGGATCGCCAGACGGGGGACTTTCACGGGTTGCGCGATTGGCGCGAAGGGGACGGTCGCCGAATGATTCACTGGCGAAGTACTGCCCGCCGTGGAACCCCACTTGTCCGTGAATTCGAACATCAGCAGCATCAGGAGCTCAACCTCTTAGTCGATCTAGGGAATGAAGGAGATTACAGAGACCCTCAACGGTGCGAACAGGTGATCCGGTTTGCGGCCACCATCGCCAGCGCATTTTGTCGTCACGGTGATGGCATCCTGCGGATGGCGATTGTTGGTTCTGAAGTTACTTTTGCTGGAGGAGCAAGCCATCCAAGATTGCTCGATGAATTCCTCACCCAATTGGCCACTGCGGAAGTACAACCAAAGACGGCACATCAAGAGACTCTCCCAAGTGAATTATTTAAAGAGGGAATGCGCTGTCTTTGCCGACCGGAGGATCGCGCCAGACCGACACTGATCCTCAGTCCCCACGTCTGGGAACCGGAAAAAGTAGCGGCAATGGCTAGTGATTCTTCGGGCAATCTTGCGTCCGGTGGACCCATTCGCTGCATTGATACCAACAGTAGTAACTTTTGGCATTTTTTTGATCCCGCGGAGTGACGGCGATGGCGAGCGAGCGACTCCTTCAATTACTCATCGCCCTGCTGACAGCGCAGGGGAGCGTGATGCTGGGGATGGGTTCGGGCAATCTGACACTGCCGCTGCTCACGATCGTAGCTGCAACCTTGAGCCTGTATGTCACCGACCGCTACCGGTGGTTTTATCTTCAAGGATCTGTGGCTAATCTTGCGGCTCTTTGTGCCGTGTTGCTTTCGATCTACGATTTTTTCGAACTCGAACGTGATCGGCAATTACTGGCCATTGCCTACCTCCTCGTCTACCTACAAATCGTGCTTCTTTTTCAGAGAAAAACAGAGAGGGTTTACTGGCAACTGCATTTACTCAGCCTACTGCAGGTGGTCGTCGCCACTGCCATCAGTTCCAGTCTCGGCTTCGGTTTATTGCTGTTGGTCTATCTCTACTTCTGTCTTTGGACCGGATTTGTCTTTTTTGTTGTCCGCCAACAAAATCGACAACGCACGCTTTCTGCGTCGTCCCTTACAGACATATCTGCCGCGAGTTTTTCTACTGAGGCTACGGTCGACACAAAAACAACGCATTTCCATCCCCGCCTCGCTCTGGCAGCACTTCGGCAGGCGACTGGCATCTGTTTCCTGGCTTTCCTCTCTTTTCTCCTTCTTCCCAGAGTAGGCGATAGCACCTCCAATCAGAAACTGATCGGCGCGAGGATGATCGGCTTTACCGATAGCGTACGCCTCGGGGAACTGGGAACAGCCATCGAAAGCCAAGAGCCGGTACTCCGATTGTGGTTTTTTGAACCGCATGCGGACAAACCTTTTCGTCTGCTCGGTTCTCCGATGCTTCGCGGAGCGATCGTCAACTACTACAAAAATGGAACGTGGTCGATTGCTGGATCACAAATGTGGACTCAAGAGATTGAAATCCCAATCAGTCCGCCAAACGCTGTCAAACAGCGGATTGCCATGACTCCACTTCGCGAACGGACCGTATTTGCCCTCTATCCCCCCGCACTTGTCGATCCACAGACACCTGTTGCTTTCAACCTACGGACACGGCAACTCGTACGAACCGTTTCCCAGTCGACTCCATTCGACGTCGTGCTTGCCACAAGCGGAATCCGCGACCGTCGCCAAAAGCGGCTGACTGCAATCGGCCCGACCGATTCGAGCGGTGATGCAGCCTTGCTACAGCCCTTTGACGGGACCGGAAAATCTAACAAGGCGAGCGAGCGGCTTGAACCATTACGTACACTGGCCGTGAAAATCCTCTCCCAGGCGGACCTTGCAGACGATGGAACTGTAAAAAGGGCTGAAGCGATTTGCGACTATCTGAAAACATCTCCTAAGTTCCGTTATTCGCTCGCAGCCGAGCAGCGGAATCCGGACCTCGATCCGATTATTGATTTCTTGACCGAGCATCCTCGAGGCCACTGCGAGTATTTCTCTAGCGCTTTGACACTCATGCTGCGCAGTGTCGGTATCCGCGCGCGGATGGTCATCGGCTTCCAAGGGGGCCAATGGAATCACCTAGGAGCTTATTATCAGATCCGGCA
>CAUZBD010000349.1:0-3764 GCA_963577795.1 Planctomycetota bacterium
ATTGATTACAACCACCATCCAGCCTGATACGTGGGACGAGCTCGGAGGCGAAGGACGGGTCGCAGAGTTCAACACGAATATGAGCCTGGTCGTCAGTCAGACCCAGGAGGTCCACGAAGAAATTGCCGATCTGCTCGAGCAGTTGCGGCGGTTGCAGGATCTCCAGGTGACGATTGAAGTCCGCTTTATCAACTTGCGCGACGATTTCTTCGAGCAAATCGGGATCGATTTTGATTTAAACATCGACAGCAATGTCAGCGACAACGACCTGCCAAATAACGACAACGGTCGAAGTACCACCATCGGCCTCGGTTTCGATAACGGTGGTAATCCAACGAATCAAAGAGCCCTGCCTGCCAATCCGATTACCAACCTGGTCAACGGGGCCAACGATATCCAGATTCGCCAGGGCAGCTTTGCCGCGGTCCAACCCGGATTCGGTGGTTATGCGGCCAACACGGCGACCACCATGGGGATCGCCATTCTCAGTGACCTGGAAGCTTATTTCTTCGTCCGTGCGGTGCAGGGCGATAAACGAACCAATATTCTTCAGTCGCCCAAGGTTACGCTGTTTAACGGACAGGCGGCCAGCGTGTCGGACCAGATCCAACAGCCGTTCGTCACTAGCGTCACACCGGTGGTGGGAGACTTTGCCGCTGCCCAGGCTCCGGTGATTGTCGTGCTGGCTGAAGGGACTTCGCTTTCGGTTCAGGCAGTTGTCTCACCCGATCGTCGCTACGTCCGCTTGACGCTCGTACCGTTCTTCAGCGAAATCCGCGATGTGAATGAGTTCACTTTCGAGGGCAGTAGTACCAGCACCGAAGACCGAACGGACTCCAACGAAGAAACGGCAGCTGGCGGAACCGCCAATTCGTCGAGCAATAACTCAAGAAACTTTACGCAGGGGACAACTATTCAATTGCCGACTTTCGCCTTTACCACCGTCACCACCACCGTCAGTGTGCCGGACGGTGGTACCGTCCTGCTCGGCGGTGTCAAAAGACTGGATGAGCAGCGCGATGAAATTGGCACCCCCTTCTTAAGTAAATTGCCTTATGTAAGCCGCCTCTTCAAGAATGTTGCAATCGGTCGCCATACCGAGAGCCTGATGCTGATGGTCACCCCCAGAATTATCATCCAGCAGGAAGAAGAGGAAATACGTGGAATCGCACCTCCCTAAAGCAGAGACCGCCTGGTGGGGCCGGTGCTTTTTGGGTCTGGCCGGGGGCTATGGCGCGTTGGCCGTGGGACTTGGCGCCTACCGCGCCCACGGCTTGAAGAACGCACTGCAGGCTGCAGGCGTCGACCCGATCGAAATCACCGATCGCGTTGCGAATCTGGGAATCGCCGTGGACTATACGCTGATTCACGTTGTCGCAATCGTTGCTCTGCTTGCGATGAAGGAACTTCGGTTTCGCTACATGCCCTGCCTCACTTTCTCGTGCGGCATCCTGCTCTTTAGCGGTTCGCTCACGCTGCACGCAGTCTGGAAGTGCGGTGTGCCTCCCTTTCTCCCACCCGCCGGTGGCATACTTCTGATTCTCGGGTGGCTGAGTTTGATTGTTCTGTCCTGGATCGGACCGGGTGCAAAGCAGGCAGTAAGCTGCTAGCCTAAAGCGTGGAACAAACGTTTTTACGCTGCCTCCATGCTCCTGCTGAGTGCTACGTATGCCCCGGACCAATGCCTACACTCTGGTTTTTACCTCGGTATTTTTTCTGTTTTGTCATGCGCAGATCACCCCGATTTCGACTGCCCGCAATCTCGGCGCCGTTCTGGAAATCATTCAGCAGAAAGGACTCCATTCCCCGAGTCAAAAAAAACTGTTTGGTGTCGCCGTCTCCGCAATGGCCGAATCGCACGATGAGCATTCAAGCTACATTCCGCCGACAACCAGCGATCGCTATTTGCGCGTCCTCGACCAAGAGCTTAGTGGCATCGGTATCAGCGTAAAAAAAGATACCGCAACGAAAGATCTGTTTGTCCAAACCCCGATCATCGGCCAGCCCCATCCTGCCTACGACGCGGGGATGCGCACTGGCGATCAGATCGTAAGCGTTGCGGGCAAACCTGTCCGAGGGCATCGGCTTGCTGAGATCACCACCTGGATCCAGGGCGAGCAAGGGACGGAGGTGGTCATTGTCGTCCGGCACGCCGACAGTCAAGAAGAGGTGCCGCTGCGGGTAAAGCGTGCAAAGATTAAGGTCGACTCCGTCCTCGGCGTCTACCGGAACGGAGATACCGCGTGGAATTTTCTTCTGCCCTCTGCACCGGAAATCGCCTATTTTCAAATCACGGATTTTGGCAATCTGACAGTCACGGAACTTCGCAATGCGCTTGCTACGACAGAAAGAGAGAACCGACTTGAGGGAATCATCATTGATCTGCGCAACAATGCAGGAGGTTATCTCTCAGCCGCCGTCGATACCTGTAACCTCTTTCTCGCCTCCGGCAATATTGTCACCACCCGTGGACGGGGAGGCTCGGTCCGCGAAACGTTCGATGCCGACCCGGGAGGATTGTGGTCGGAGATTCCGCTGGTGGTACTGATCAATGGCGAAAGTGCGAGTGCGAGCGAAATTTTTGCAGCCTGCATGCAGGATCATCGAAGGGCAACGATTGTGGGCGACCGCTCTTTCGGCAAGGGCTCGGTCCAGCAGATCATCCCGCTCCCTGACGGTGGTCTCCTGAAACTGACCACCTCGAGCTACCATCGACCGAGTGGCGAAAACATCCACCGTCGACGCACGATGGGTGAGGAGGAAACCTGGGGGGTGCAACCCGACGCCGGATGGCAGGTGATCGTTACCGAGGTGGAGGCGAACCGCAGGCTCGATGCACGGGCAACACAAATTGCAGCGCCCACCGTCGCATGGAGCCCCCAAAACGAGAGGGCCACTGAGGCAGATCCTGCGCTGCAAAAAGCCATCGAAGTCCTCCGCGGAAAAACCGAGTTGCCCACTGCCACCGAGTAAGGTGCCCTCGCAGCGAGCCGAGCACCGGCAAGCTTGATGCAGTTTGCCTAACCATTCGGGCGGTGCTGCCAAAATTGAAAAAAATGCATCCATCGCCAGGGAATGCTAGCTTACGCGTGGAAAATAATTTCCAATTTAGATCACCCTATTTCCTTACGCTGAAATAGGTTACTAACTTTTCTCTTCTTTTTTTATCGGCAGGAACTCAATTGGCCTCAGAAATGCATATGTGTTGA
Organism: Planctomycetota bacterium; assembly: GCA_963577795.1. Lineage (GTDB taxonomy): Bacteria > Planctomycetota > Planctomycetia > Pirellulales > UBA7805 > UBA7805. The sequence goes on from CAUZBD010000349.1 coordinate 3,210, forward strand.
TGTGTTGTTTGGCCGAAAGCGGCCGGACCAGAGGCACCATTGACACCTGCATATATCGAAAGAGGAACAGGAGGCAACCCATGGATGAACGTCGCATACTACAAATGACCATTCCGACATCTCCGCACATCGATGCGGAAAATCTCGGCAACCACACGACCTTACTCGAGGAGTATGATCCCTATATCGCGGGGCTGATTCGCAATCTTCAGCGTGAAGTCCGCGTGGAACGGAATCGGGCCTACAACCGGATTCCACATACCACCTCCTAAGGGCATTCATCGATCGGCCGATAGGGACTGTCTCCTCCAATAAGGGGCGTCCCCGCGGCCGGTGGCCCGCCAGAGGCTAGGTACCAAGCCGGACGGCTCTCTGGCCACTGGGTTTCTGGCCACTGGGTTTCTGGCCACTGGGTTTCTGGTTACCAGACTTCTGGTGACACTGCGATCGATGGGCGGCAGCAGATAAATCCGCTTGTTGGGCCAATCGTCGCAGATGCGCCGCAATAAAGAATGATCCGGTGACGCAGACTGCCCCGCCCCCAGCCAAGCGGTC
>CAUZBD010000350.1:0-3749 GCA_963577795.1 Planctomycetota bacterium
ACGCCGCGACATTCGGGACAGCGCCCCTTTTTTCCCGCCAGTGTATCCGGCGCTTTGACGGGCTCTTGGCAATGCGGGCAGCGAATGCGAATCATGTTGATCCCCTTTGGTTCCATCCTAGACGCGTCGGGGCGTTACTGACAACCGGCTTATGCGGTCCTTCGCGCCGGAGCACAAAAATGCTATCTGTGAAACGGCAAAAAAATGCGAAGGGGCATCGGAAGAATAAGGGCTTTTAACGAAAAGGGAAATGAGAATGGCTAAGTGGAAAATTGCAGGAGTGAATTTCGACCATTTTCATATGGGTGACAATTTACGTTTTGCCCATGCGCATCCTGACGTGGAAATTGTGAGCCTTTGCGACGAGCAACCCGAACGTATGGTCGAGGCTGCCGAACATTTTTCGGTTTCCCCAGATCGCCTCTATACCGACTGCGAAGCCTGTCTCACTGCAACCGAGCCGGATCTTGTGCTGCTTTGCCCAGCCACCGCCCGACACGCTGAGTGGACTGAGAAAGTGGCTCCCTTCGACGTGCATATTCTGATGGAAAAACCCTTTGCATCCACTCTCGCTGAAGCAGACAGCATGGTCGCTGCGATTCGGCCGGGAAAGCAGCTTGCAATCAATTGGCCACTTGCCTGGTATCCACCACATCGAACAGCACGACGACTCATTGAAGAAGGACGTATTGGGGAAGTGATAGAGGTTCACTTTTATGATGGTAATCGAGGTCCCTTGTGGCACGCTGCAGACAAGGTAGAGAAAACCGCTGAAGACGTTCAGCGCGAAAAGCCGCATAGTTGGTTCTACAAACGCGACCAAGGTGGTGGTTCACTGCTTGATTATTTAGGATATGGAACGACGCTTGGCACTTGGTTTTTGGATGGGAGAAAGCCTCTTGAGGTGACTGCAACGGTAGATCAACCGAAGGGCCTAGAGGTGGACGAACATAGTATCGTGGTTGCCAACTACGAAACGGGACTCTCTAAATTTGAAACACGGTGGGGTACGTTTACCGACCCCTGGACCAATCAACCTCAACCAAAATGCGGATTTGTCGTTGTGGGGACCGAGGGGACGATCAGTAGTTACGATTACGAATCGACGATTTACGTACAATCGCTAGCGAATCAAGAGGGTGAAGTTCTTACAGTCGATCAACTTGAAATGCCATTTCAAAATCCCGTTCAGTACATGCTTGACTGTCTTGAGAAAGACAGACCGATCCAAGGGCCACTCTCGGTCGAAATTTCAAGAGTTGGGCAGCAGATTGTGGATACGGCGGTGCGGAGTGCATCAGAAAAACGAACGATTTCCCTGCTTGATTGAACGGAAATGAAGGTCGGTTTGAAGAAGGATAGCAATTGCAAGTGGTAATAAAAATCTAAGGAGCGACGATGCGAACCAAAGCAGAACTTGCAGAAATTATTGAGCAGATTGCATCGAGTGAAAGTCCTGTAGGAATGGACGCCGTCTATGTCCACGCAGTCATTCTCGATAAGTTGCAAGCGATCGAAAAAAAATTAACACTTCTTGAGACAAAGCTTCTGCAGCCACCCTCGGGAGAGAATTCCGTTGGCCATTAGGTTCGCTGGAAGAACCCCGCTTGGCCTCCCTTTGCGCTTGTTATAATGGCGGATTGAGGCGTATGTGGTTCCCCGGACAATCCGGGGAACCTTGTTCGGCACCAAAACAGGTACCCGTACTTATCGGCAGAGAGATACAGCATTTCATGGCCAGCAAACAACAACAGCTTTTTGCAAAAATAGTGCTGCACAACAAGCTGCTCGATCCAGCCCAGGTCGAGCGGTTGCTCCAGGAATTTTCCGACCCTGAGGAAATTATCCGCAAGCTTGTTAAAAGTGAAAAACTAGCGGAAAAAAAAGGCGGGCAATTGCTTGCGCTTTATCGCAAGCAAATTCAAAAATTGCCACCCGATTCTCAGGCCTGTTCGGTTGACGCATTGGAGCTGAAGCAATCAGAGAAGGCTGCCAAGAACGCAGGTTCGAGTAACGCGCAGTCGTTGGATGCGCTTGTCGAGCAGGCCCTCGAGGAAGACGATGCAGAAGATGAAGAGGAAAACGCCACCGATCAATTAACAGAACAGACGGTAGAAGGGGAATCCAAGCCAGATATGGCCCACGAGGTTGAAGAAGCATCGGATGCTTCTTCTGATGGACTGCCGCCACTGAGGGTGGATCTTGAACACGAGGCGGAGGCGGCAATCCAAATCGATGATGCCGACGAAGAAGATCTTCCCGTTCTGGAACGTGACACCGAAAGCCTTTCCGATGCTAAACAGGTTGCCACCTCGCAAGCCGATTATTCGGGTATGGTCGATCACGATGCGAAAGAATTAATTCATGACATTTTGCGAGAAGCACGCGAGCTGAAGGCATCCGATGTGCATATCACCGCAGGACTCGTGCCGATGGTTCGTCAGGCAGGTTCTCTCAAACAGCTCGACAGGCCTCCGCTGGCACCGGAAACGACCCAAGGCGGATTGCTGGCCATGGTTGATGCAGGCCGCAGAGCGCAATTTTTAGAAACCCACGATCTCGACTTTTGCTACGACGGTGGTGAAGCATTGGGCCGCTTTCGTACCAATTTTCTTCGAGAACAGTCAGGAATGGATGGAGTTTTTAGACTGATTGACACTCAAGTGCCAAGTTTTGAACAGCTCGGATTACCGGACCAAATTAAACGCTTTACAGAATACGCAGTGGGCATTGTCTTGATCACAGGCCCCAAAGGTTCTGGGAAAACAACGACCCTTGCGGCGATGGTGGATCTTCTGAATGAAACACGTAATGAGCACATGATCCTTATTGAAGATCCGATTGAATACGTACACAAAAATAAGAAGTGTCATATCAATCAGCGGGAAGTCGGCACCCATACGAAGAGCTTTGGGAATGCTTTGCGGGCAGCGTTACGGGAGGCACCGGACATCATTGTCGTGGGAGAAATGCGCGATTTGGAAACAACCTCTCTCGCGATCACTGCTGCAGAGACAGGCCACCTTGTGCTGGCGACGCTACATACTCCGGATGCTATCCGTACCATCGGTCGGGTGCTTGATGTTTTTCCTCCTGAAGAGCAAGGTCAGATCCGAGCAATGCTGAGTGAATCTTTGCGAGGTATTGTCTCCCAGCAACTCATCCCAAATACAGCAGGCGATGAACTCGAGTTGGCGGTTGAAATTCTTGTCAACACGAGTGCTATCGGCAACATGATTCGTGAAGATCGTACATTTCAGTTGCGGGGAATGATGCAGACTGGTCGCAAGCAGGGAATGACTCTTTTAGACGATTCACTGATCGCACTTGTTCGTAAGGGAAAGATTTCAAAACAAGAGGCGTGTACGCGCGCTACTGAGAAAGAATATGTCGAGAAAGAGCTGGGCTAAAATATTATGGCTGAAATTGATATTTTCTTGAGGGCGATGATCCAGCAGGGAGCATCCGACGTACATCTCGTCGTCGGACAATCACCCAAATTTGCACTCCACGGACATATTACACCCATTTCTGAATTTAAACAGCGTATTTTCGATTCAGACAGTTTAAGGAAAATTTTGTTTGAGATCTTAACGGCTGAGCAAAGATCGACTTATGAATCAAATTGGGATCTCGACTTCGCTTACGAAATCAAGGGCGAAGCTCGTTTTCGCTGTAACTATTATTTCCAGCGGACTGGTTATGGCGCAGTGCTGCGTGTGATTCCGTCAGACATCTTGACACTCGAT
>CAUZBD010000351.1:0-3743 GCA_963577795.1 Planctomycetota bacterium
TAAATCTTCGTCACGAAAACAGCGTGCCACCTGCACGTAGCGATCGTATCCGGCCACCATCAGAATCTGCTTGTAGAGTTGCGGGGATTGAGGCAGTGCATAAAAACTTCCCGGATGGACCCGACTAGGAACCAGATAGTCTCGTGCGCCTTCTGGTGTACTACGCCCTAAGATAGGAGTTTCCACATCGATGAACCCATGCTCATCAAAATAGTCGCGCATGAGCTTGATCATTCGATGCCTCAACAGCATGGTTTGCTGCATCACAGAGCGGCGTAGATCGAGGTAGCGATATTTGAGCCGTATGTCTTCGCCCGCTAGATCACCGGTTTCTTCGCTCGCGTCTAATTGAAATGGGGGCGTTAGGCTCTGATTTAAAATCTCTACCCTCGACGCTCGAATTTCAACGGCACCTGTCGGTAACTTGAGATTCTCATTTCCTTCCGGTCGCCGCGCGACACGACCCTCGATACAGACCACCGTTTCGCCACGCAATTTGCGCGCAAGTTGCATCATCTCGTCCGCCGTATCGGGACCAAAGACCACTTGAGTCAGTCCGTAGCGATCGCGAAGATCGATAAATAAACCGCCCCCGTGGTCACGGTACGTATCGACCCAGCCACATAGGGTTACCTGTAAATCAAGATCTTCTGCGGAAAGTTCACCGCAGGTGTGCGTGCGTAACAAGGGAACCTCGCTCGTTTTCAAAAAACACGGTAATCGCGGGACAACCTCGCCACCGCGCGGAACGGATGCCTCGAGCCCCTCCAGGGTCTCAACGCAACGAGGCATTTTAAGACAATCGGCTCGCGCAGAAAAGCAGGACTGTCAGGCTTTATCAAGGCCATCGATCCTCTCGTTTGCATCCATTGGACTGTTATTGTCCTGAGAAACCTCCCCGAAGGCACCAATTTGCAAGATTCGCTGCGTCACCTGCGAAATATTCAGTGGCAGAGCTAAGGGAATCTTCTGGCATTCGGCAAGGGACCGCAGCCAGATTAACTGCCGTCGCGCAAGCTGACGTGTCCCAGCCTGCGTTTTTTCAATTGCTGCCTCCATCTCTATTTCACCTCGCAGTAATGCCGATATTTCCCGATAGCCAACCGCCTGCGCCGCGGTCCGGCCCAGATGGTCCTCTTTTTCCAAAAGGCCACGCACCTCTTCCACCCATCCACTGCGAAACATCTGTTCCACGCGTTCATTGATTCGCGTATGTAAAATATTCCGTGGCCAATCGAGAGATAGCACTTGGACCGAATCAGGGTTTGCCTGCTCGGAAAAATGCTTCTGTCCGGAACTGATAGGCTGACCGGTCTTTTGGTAGTACTCCAGCGCACGGATAATGCGTCGCCGGTCATGCGGATGAATCCTTTCAGCAGCTTCCGGATCGATCTTCGCCAACTCATCATACAGTGCTTGGTTCCCCCGCTTGTTCGCTTCGGCTTCCAGTTGGCGGCGCAAACTCCAATCCGCCTCCGGACCGTCATCAAACCCGCTAAGGAGCGCCTTGAGATAGAGTGGTGTCCCTCCCACAAATAAAATCTTTCGATTCCGTTGTCGGATCTGATCGATTGCCTGATGCGCAGCCCGGAGGTATTGGGAGATGCTGAATTCCTGGCTTGGTTCGACGAGATCGATTAAATGATGTACAACCGCGGACTGCTCTTCGGCAGTCGGCTTTGCAGTACCAATATTCATCCCGCGATAGACCGCCATCGAATCCATTGAGATGATTTCTGCATCGATGTGCTTCGCCACGGCGATACCCACGGCAGATTTACCCGATGCCGTCGGTCCTGTGAGAAACCAAACATTTTGAACGGGAGGAAAATGCATCGATTGACTGCCGATTGGGAAGACGTGGTGAAACGATCCGAGTGAAACGAAACGTACCTTAGATCTGTTACTCTCCGACTGCCTCCAGGGATTCTTCGATCAAACTAGGCAAGTCATCGATCCGCCGCACCTCGTCGATCCATTGCGGATCCACAAAAAAACGTACCCGCTTCACGTAGTCGTCAAACTGTTCTTGAGCCAAGGCTCGAACGACCGGGGAGACCAGTCCGAGACTTTGGTAATCTTCCTGCTTGGCAAAGTAGACATCGAGATCAAATTCAACCTCGCGCGAAGAAGGGGGTGCGTCGATCAGGATCTGAGAATTCAGGATAGATGTCCCCAGCTTCATGCTGATCCGTTCGGCTAACTGGTCGCCCACGGCGAGCAACCAGTTGTAAGGGCGACCCGCCATCCGACGATAAAGGTCAGCATTTTCAAATAAGCTGAATTGTCGCAACCGCTTGTAAAGGCGACGACGCGGTCCGAACAATCCGTCAAAAACCGCAGCCACTGAGGTCCCTTCCGCAGCCGCCCGCAACTCGTGAATCAGGACTGTTTCGCTACCTCGAAACAGCACATCCAGGTCGATCGATTCATAGACTTGATAAAAACCCCGCTGCAGCATGGCAGTTGCAGCGCGGACGGCATGGTGCCAATAAACTTCACTGAACATGACATACCGCGCAAAAACCATCATTTCAGCAGCTGTCTTTCCTTTCTCACCAATCGCCAGTGCGGTTCCATCTGCATTCAAGCAAAGACTTCCAATCAGCCGTTCTTGATCGAAATTTCGGCCGTAGGGCACACCTGCATGCAAACTATCGCGCGGCAAATAATCCATCTTGTCGATATCGATCGGCCCCGACAGCATGCTTGCGAGTATCTGGTGCGATGCCTCCTGCGATTCACCGCTCAGGAGCCCTGCAACATCGCGTGCATGAACTCCCCAATCACGAACGAGCAATTCCGAAATTTCACCCTCAAGCAAAAAACTGCTAGCAAAAAATTCGTGCCGTGGCACCCGGGGCAATTGAATATCTTCGATGGCATGACAGAAAGGCCAATGCCCTAGATCGTGAAGTAGTGCGGTGACGATCAGTAACTCTGCATCTGCTGTTCCAATCAATTTTGCGAACCGCGGATCATGCGCAAGCCTTTTGAGGTAAAGCAAGGCGAGACGATACACCCCTAAAGAATGCTCAAACCGGGTATGGTGGGCTGCTGGATAGACGAGGCTCACCAACCCTAACTGGCTGATGCTTTTAAGTCGCTGAAATTCGGCCGTGTCGATTAAGCGGCAAACCCGTGGTGTGACGGGAACATCGAGTTCGGCAGGGATCCGAATCAGGGAGCATTTTGCATCGAGTAGTCTAATTTCAGGGATTTCTAAAATGCTCGACATCGCTCAAGCCCCCAGCAGCGGAAGTCCCAGCAAAAGTCCCAAGAGTGTTGTCCCACCGGCATAAAATGCAAAGTGAAAAAAACCGCTTCCAAAGTCGAGATCGTAGCAGGCAAAGGCTGCCGTTGCTCCTGCAACACCAAAGGCGGGACCAAGAAAAGCCCATTTCCAAAATTCATCTTTCCAGTCTGGAGGAACCAGGTATCCGTAGACGACCCAGCAAAGGACGTAAATCACACAACAAATGCCGGTGCGAATCCACAAACTCCATCCTTGGTACGGTTCCAAGTCATCATTTTTTAAAAACCAGTAGCCACCCATCACGAGCGGAGGAGCAAGCAGAACGACACCCACACAAGCGATCAACTGTCGCACCTCAAGTGGCGCTAGACCACGTAGAAGCAACGCAATGACAATGACCGCCACGACCAGCGCCCCGATGACACCCCATGCTAATTTACCAAGTTGGGTCGTTTCCCGAGTGATCGGTTTGAGAACCAATTCGCCC
>CAUZBD010000352.1:0-3736 GCA_963577795.1 Planctomycetota bacterium
GATCCAACCTTGGTACGATTCAGATGGCAACTGGGGAACAGGTGCCGGATGTTGTCGCAGCGGCAGTAGGAGCTTTTGAACAACTGCGTGTCATGCCCGCTCCGAGGCGTGGAGAGTTTGTGCGCAGGTTTGCCGAAATACTCCGCCAACATCAGGAGGCTCTGAGCGACCTGATTGTTCATGAGGTTGGAAAGATATCAGCTGAAGCTCGTGGTGAAGTGCAGGAAATGATCGATGTCTGCGACTTTGCCGTTGGTCTCAGTCGCCAACTCTACGGCAAAACCATAGCGAGCGAGCGGCCCCAGCATCGAATGAGCGAACAATGGCACCCCCTCGGGCCGGTAGGCGTTATTTCGGCTTTTAATTTCCCAACTGCTGTCTGGGCATGGAATGCGGCGATCGCCTGGGTATGCGGAGATCCTGTCGTGTGGAAACCTTCTGAAAAAACCCCACTGACCGCGATTGCCTGCCAAGCTCTCTTTCAAAAAACATTAGCTGCAGACCCCGATTTTCCTGCTAATGCATCGTGTCTGCTGATTGGCGATCGTATTGCTGGCGAGGCGCTGACGCGAGACACTCGAATTCCACTCATCTCGGCAACCGGTTCTGTTCCAATGGGTCGTGCCGTTGCGGGTGTTGTCGCGGCACGCCTCGGTCGGTCGTTGCTCGAACTTGGTGGGAACAATGCGATGATCGTAACTCCAACGGCAGATATCGAGCTCGCGGTTCGATCGATCACATTTTCCGCGGCAGGAACGTGCGGTCAACGATGCACCACGCTCCGCCGGTTGATCGTGCACGACACGATAGCGGACACATTAGTCGGAAAATTGAAAGATGTTTTCTCGAGACTCCCAATCGGCGATCCCCGTGATGAGGGTACCCTAGTGGGGCCACTCATTGACCATGCAGCTTTAAAATCAATGCGGGAGGCACTGCAATGCGCAGCAGAACAGGGGGGCATCCTTTTCGGTGGTGAACAACTTACAGACGGAGTGCCGGCGGGCGGCGCCTATGTACGTCCCGCTATCGTGGAAATTGACTCGACTGCTCAAATGCTCCAGCAGGAAACGTTTGCACCCATCCTCTATGTTGTCCGCTACGATCATTTCGATGAAGCCATCTCCATCCACAATAATGTGCCCCAGGGGCTTTCATCGGCTATCCTGACCTCCGACGTCAGCGAAGCTGAGTTATTCGTTTCACCTTCCGGCAGTGACTGTGGCATTGCGAATGTAAATATTGGCACGAGTGGAGCGGAGATTGGTGGCGCCTTTGGGGGAGAAAAGGAAACCGGCGGGGGACGCGAATCGGGTAGTGATGCATGGAAGCAATATATGCGTCGTGCAACCAACACAATAAACTATTCTCCTGATTTGCCGCTCGCGCAGGGAATTCGCTTCGATATCTAGGTGTAGATCAATGCAACTCGCGCCGATCAATCTGCTGTCGTTTCTGTCGCCCGCCATTCGGGCTTTCTCAGTGCATAGATTGCAAACGGCATCGCCGTAAAGATAACGAAGCCAAGCACGACCACAGAAATATAATTGGCCTTCATCTTGTCAGGAACATTCTCGGGGGGCATGAACGCAAATAAGATGGCTACCATCCCGGCTGAGGAACCCACGAGCGCGAGCAACCACATGCCGACATTACCAAAAGGTACTCGATATCTTCTCGGAACCTTCGGATGCGTATAACGCAATCGCACACCTGCCGCAAACATCAGGAAGTACATGATGATGTAAAGCATGGTAGGAACAACATTCATTAGCCAGAATGCAATCTGCACGTCGAAAAACAGATAGATAGTCGATATTGCTGAAAAGATAAGCCCCTGAAATAGCAGGATTCGCTGATGGACGGCATGCCGATTCTCTCGCTGCCAAAAGGGGGATAGAGTTCCGTCTCTTCCGGCAACCAAGAGTCCCCGCGTAGGCGCAGGAATCCAATTATTGACCTCGCCGATCATTCCTAGGGCGATGATGAGACCCGCAACCGGAACCAGTGCAGTAAGCCCGGTGGTCGCAAACATCATCTCAATGGCCTGCATAATACCAGCATCTAGATTGATGTCGGCAGCGGGCACTACGATCGCAATCGCCAGGGCAATGAGCGTTACAAGCACAAGCGCGATACACGCGGAGAATATAATGGCTATCGGATAATCACGTCGAGGATTCCTGGCAGAGGATGCATTAGATGCCGATGCTTCGATTCCGGCGAATGTTAGAAATGCGCCGACAATAAAGGAGAGCTTTCCAGTATCTGTTAAGTCCGGAATAAAGGTATTCCATGAAACTTCGCATCCCGCCGGATTTCCTTGGCTTAAGTAAATCAGCGCCAATGTGATCATAAAGAGAATCGGGATAATTCTGCCGAAGATCGTACAAATCGTCGCCACGGCTCCGCTCGTGCGCATGCCGAATAAATTAGTGATCGTGAGCAACCAGAACAATCCATTGACTGAATAAAAAATAAACCAGTTATTGTCTTTCAGTTCGTGGTCGAATCCATACGTCGCCGCGACGATGGTGACGGTAAGAATAGATGGAAACCAAATGACATTTTCAATCCATTGCTGCCAGACCGCGATAAAGCCCATCCGTTCTCCGAACGCCTCTTTTACCCAAACATAGACGCCTCCGTCTTCAGGCCACCCTGTGGCAAGTTCAGCGGAGATGAGAGCAGACGGCATCAGAAACACGACTGCGACCATGAGATAGATAAAGACAAGCGAAAAGCCATACTCCGCCATCGAGGGGGCGCCGTGAATACTGGTAATGATCCCTGTCGTAATCATCACAAGCGCAAAGACGGTTAGCGATCTTTCGGGCTTCTGATTTGCATCAATCATAGAGCGTATCCCTCGCTAAATACCAATCCGAATTCCGCCACTATCTCCCGGCAGCGTGCGGCGATTGTACCATACATACGGAATCTTTTTTTAGCCTCCACTCGTAGTTTTCTCGCGCTCCGAGAATTATTTACGCAACATTTTATGCAAAAGACACTGAAAACGCTCGCCCTGTCCATTGTGTCTTATCGCCTAGGGTGGCTTTATCAATGTACAGCAAGCCGCCTTGGAATTTCTTAAGGGAACAAAATACGCCCGTTGTCATCGGTTGTCGACGGCGTACACTTGGGGTGAATTAACTGCAAACAAACGTACATCACGGGGATCATGCTATGGGTGCTAATCCTGGGTTGGATCAATCGCTACACGGCCTCATGAGTCGCTATCGCAAACGAGTTCCGGACGTAGAGCGGATTGTCAATTCCCTTCTGGAAAAAAGAGTCATCGATTCTGCGGAAGATTTAACCAACGATCATGTAGCGTTCCGTACCATTGGAGTTGAGCATCTTGGGATCGCGTCACTTGAAAAGATATTCTTAGCTTATGGCTACGAGCGACGCGATAAATATCGTTTTGATGCAAAAAAGCTTAACGCCTATTGGTATTCGCCACCCGCAGAACATCATCCGCGTATTTTCATTAGTGAACTTTGCGTGGATGAACTGAGTTCTGAAGCCCAGGATATCATTCGCAACTACACCCAGATCGTCAAAACCGATCCGGTGGACGATATTTCACTCGATAAATGGCAACAGGTAGATAAGTTTCTGCACAGTCCAATGTGGGAATTACTTACATGGGAGCATTATGAACGACTGATGGCAGAAAGTGAGTATGCCGCATGGGCACTTTATAATCGATATTATCTAAATCACTTCA
>CAUZBD010000353.1:0-3730 GCA_963577795.1 Planctomycetota bacterium
ACTGAGTGCGGGAGCCATGCTTGGTGAAGCGCATCATGTGACAAGCATGTCCCAAAACAGCGATCCACTTCGATACCTCATCACCGAAACGCTCAGGCGAGCCGACATGGAACCGAGTGAAATCGGCTACATCAACGCGCATGGGACCGGTACCCGTCAAAATGATTTGGTCGAGACGCGGGGGATTCGTGCAGCTTTGGGTCACGCAGCAAGCGATATTCTCGTAGGTGCCAACAAGTCAAGTATTGGTCACTTGGTCAATGCGGCCGGGAGCGTCGAACTTGCCCTCACGGTGCTTTCGCTGCGCGATGGATTTGCTCCCCCGACTTTGAATCTTTACAACCCGGATCCCGAATGCGACCTGGACTGCGTGCCGCTTGTCGGGCGCGTGCATCGCGCCCAAAGCGCATTGAAACTCTCGTGTGCTTTCGGTGGACATCTGGTTTGTATGGCAGTCCGCAGGTGGACGGGGGTTCACAGCAAATCCGATTATTCGGATCAGTTGCCCTCAAAAGCTGCCTAAATTCCGCCTAGCTGTCTGCCTACAGAAGCCGCTCTGAGTCCCCCTTTTTTTCTGTTTCCCGAGTCGCAATTGGCCGATGAAGGAGATGAGATAGCGGTGCTATGGCAGAATCGCTAGCTGAACAAGCATGGTGGGCGGCACGGATGGACATCAACACCTCACGATTTGGGGCACTGCAATTCTCCATGGCGGAGACGGTCTGTTTTCCCGCAGGCTTAATCGGTTTGGAGGATTGTCGTAACTGGGTTCTGCTCTCTCCGCGACCGGGTGATCGTGTGATCTGGGTTCAGTCGACGCAGCAGGCTGAAATTGCCTTGCCTCTTGTCGATCCGCGAACCTTTGTTCCTGAGTTTACGCTTCAACTTGAACCGAGCGACTGGGCACCTCTGGGAAAACGAGAGACCGATCTGGTGCAGATTCTCGTCACGGTGGGACGGAAAGAAACAGGCCTCTCGCTCAATCTCTTGGCCCCTTTGGTGATCAATTGCGAACGGCGTATCGGTAGGCAGGTTGTCAATCTTGACGACTGGGCTGTCGACCACCCTGTCAGTGCACTTCCCGACGCATTGCAGAGAACAGCCTAAAACGTTTTCCAGAGGAACAATCCGCGATGCTGGTTCTATCGAGACAACGCAACGAAAGTATTATGATCGGCGAAGACGTCGTCGTCACGATTATCGATGTGCGCGGTGATCGGGTACGGTTAGGCATTGATGCACCGACCGAAATACCGGTTCATCGCCGCGAGGTGTACGAGGCGATCCACCGAGAAAACAAGCGGGCCGCCGCCGCCCATCCCGAAGATATCGATCCGGTTCGCTAGTTTTTTTTGCCGCAAAGCAATTCAGCGGCCCGCAACGCGCCATCGATGCATTGCGGAATCCCCACGCCACGGTACGCATTGCCAATGAGTGCGAGGTTTTTCAGTCGTGCGATCTGCAGATCGATTCGAGCAATCCGCTCTACATGTCCAACATGATACTGCGGCATCGAACGCGGCCAGCGGGTTACACAGTGGAAGTGGGGCGAATTTCGGATATCCATGATCTGGCTCAATTCGTTTGCGGCAATCTCTACAAGCTTTGCATCTTGATATTCGAGGATAGATTCCTGCGAGGCGCCGCCCATAAACACACGGACGAGCAATTGATCATCAGGAGCCCGCAATGAAAATTTATTACTTGCAAAACTTGCCGCAAGTATCTGCCTTTTTTCACGAGCAGGGACGACAAAACCGAAACTCTCCGGCGGCTGGGGAAATTGTTTTTTGTCGTACACCAGACAAACAACCGCACAGCTGGCGTACGGAATGTTACGCAATTGCTCGGCCAGAATTGTATCGTGGGGCTCGAGAAGTTCGCCGGCCTGAAAAGCGGGAGTCGCCAGGATGATTTTTCGGGCGGTCCATAAAACAGTGCCGTTGACCTCGAGTTGCCACTGAGCATCTGGAGTGCGTGTCAGGTTTGTGATTTCTGCCCCCGTCTGCAAAGTGTCGGTTGGCACACTCTGAGCGAGTTTGGTGAGTAATTGTCCCATCCCACCTCGGGGTGCTGCAAACAAGCCGTAGCGAGCGCCCGAACCACTGTTGGAACCACGTGTCTTTTTTGCTTGTGATCGAAGCCCACGATAAAGGCTGCCGAAGGTACGTTCCATTTGTACAAAGCGGGGTAGGGCAGCCGCCATACTTAACTTTTCTGCATCGGCTGTGTAGATTCCCCCGACCAGTGGTGCAATCAGTCGCTCAAATGTTTCCTTGCCCAGGCGGCGTGTCGCAAACGCGGCGAGCGATTCGTCAGCAGTATCTGTGCGCGGTGCGATGAATGGCTCACAGCAGGCTCGCAGTTTGCCTTTCAAACTCAATAAGGGTGAACACACGACCGGTAGCAGTCTTCGGGTACCGACGATTTGAAATCCAGCTGGAATCGATGTTAGCCGTCCCTGAAAGAGCACTTCGGCCCGTCGGCCTGTTGGCTGGGTGGGGAGAACATCCTTTTCAAGTCCCAAACGTTCACAAAGCTGCAAGGCTGCCGGTGGATCGGTAATAAAACTATCGGCGCTTGTTTCGATCAGCAATCCGTTCTCCGTCCGTGTCTCTAGAATGCCGCCGAATCGATCACTTTTTTCAAAGAGGCGAATTTTCCAGTCGGGCACCATTGTATGCAGTGCATGGACTGCGGTGAGGCCGGAGATACCGCCACCAACAATCGCACAGTCGAGAGTGAAGTTTTTGTTGTCTGACATCGGAACTGCATAGGATAAAGAGATGTACGTGCGGTCTCATTTTAATAGCTCGGGCCGCCTCAAGGCCATCCGGCCCACAATCTCCGCACAGATTGCTTGCTTCGCCTCTCGGAGGACCTGCCAGCATGGGGTTTGTTGTGGTAGTTTCGCAACGGCATGAATGTTTCGCACAGACAGACGAAGGATACGCTCCAGAGCGGTCCTCTGCAGATTGGCTTCCACTGGCACCGTGACCGATTTGCGCACTCGATCAGCTTCGTTAAGTCAGATCGCCAACTCCCTTTGTTGGCATCGCGCGAAGGGGACAGTGAACAAGATTGGCCCCCGAGTCCGGTCCTGCAAGAGCTCCATTTTGAGGACCGTCCCGCTGGTACCGTCGCACTCTTGGTCGGCCGCACGACGCTCGCGCATTGGTCGCTGGCAATCACGACCATTGAAGAGGGGTTTTCTTTTGATGCGGCTTGCCGTGTGTTGGGCCCGACCGACCCGTTTGCCAACGATGTGTGTTTGCGAACCGGATATCGCGCAATGATGCAGCCCATCATCCAAGACACTTCGCCGATGGTCATCGACGTCGCAGATGTTCGGATTTCCTGTGTTGATCACTCATGCCGCCCGACCTTGACGGAGGGTGGGCCAGAAGATACCGCATGGCGACTTGCGATTGTGCCTGAAATGAGCGATGAAATGACGAAAACGTTTACTTGGCGATACACCATGACCTTTTCCTAACACCATCGCTGCTGAAGTAAACAGATCTTTGCGTATAATGGTCATTCTTCAAGTGGATTGTCCGTTTCTCAACGAAGCCCGAGTCGCCCGATGCCCCGTCCCAAAAAGTCTTCTCGCCGAAAGTTTCTCCAGGGCAAAGCAAAGTCGGCCAGCGCTGGCGGTGACACGGTGACGACCGATTCACTCGCCGATTGGGTCGCAGATCCACAAGAAGAGACATACCTTATCCGCATC
>CAUZBD010000354.1:0-3727 GCA_963577795.1 Planctomycetota bacterium
TTTTCCAATCACGACCTGCCTGGGACCGAGTGTTTCTAAACTCAACTGGGGACTCTTACTGAAGAGGAGGCTTCCGCCTAACTCTGTGCCTACAGTCTGAGAAGTCAGTCGTGCCGAAACGCGCGTGGGCCGCTCCTCTGCCGGAGCCTTAAGATCGCGATTTTCGACCGACGTCTGTTTTCTTGAACTTTCTTTCAAGCGGTCGCCCAACAGTGGATTGACCTTGGAAATTTTTGAGCTCACCGCAGACGTCCGGGGGACCTGCTGCTGGGAAGCAGCCGTTCTGCTCACTTCGTCCCGCCCTGAACCATCATCTCTCGGTGGACTCGGAGCTGCGGATTTCGCTTTTGACTGCAATGTTTTATCGACCCCGCGTGACGGTCCCTGCGACGCTGTCGCCTTGGGCCCCTGGGTCTGCTGAGCCTTTCGATCCGCTGAAGCGCCACCTTGAGCCGCTGCAGATTGCGTCGCTGCAGATTGCCCAAACGGTCCTCGAGCAGAGGCTACCGGACCCGACGAGCGCCGATCTGCAGGCCGATCGCTCACCCGGACTTCGCCGGAGACGGAGGTCGCCTCGACCCGCGGAGACGGACCCACAGCGGAAACACTCCTTGATGGCGATTTTCCGTCCCGTTCCTGCGAACGCTTCGAAGCAACGGGGTTTACCAAATCTGCGGGTTGTTTTTTATCGACCTGACCGAATCGATTTTGACGACGCGAAGATTTTCCCTCGCGCAGATCGGCCGTTGCGACCGGTTGCTGTGTGTCCCTGCTAGGGACAAATTTCCGCGACACAACCGGTCGTGGTGCAACACGTGTTGGATTGTCACTTTGAGCAACAGGCAACGTTCTTGTCGCTGTGGGATTTTTTACTTGCTGATTTTCTTTAGCCTGACCCATTCGCTGATTCGTGGGACGCGGTGCAGTGGGCGGCACGCTCATTGCGGGCATCGTGACAAGATCCCTTGCATCCAGTGTTGGCGAGCCAATTTGTTTTTGAACTTCGCCTGCATGACGTTTTGTTGGCTTCCTCTGAGCATTGGGGCGCGGTGAATTTTGGCGCGCTGCATTCCTCACAGCACTCGGCTGCCCGTCCGCTTTACTTGGTTCTTTTTCAACCGTAAACGGCAGAAGCCGCTGCCTCCACTTCGATGTAGAGGACCAGAATCCACCTCCAGAAGACTTCTGGTCGGTCGATGCTTGGCTCTTGTTCTGCGCAGGCGAACGCAAAGTCTGCCGGTTGTTTGCGCCCTGTGAAAATCCCTCCGAAGGACCACCGAGCGCGATGAGGAACAACAATCCAAAACAGGTCAAAGTACGTTGCATAATAGATGCCTTGCAAAAACGGAGGAACAAACCTTCTAGCGAAATATCGGCGATTCCCGCGTGTTCCGATAAGGAAAAATAGGAGAACCTTCACGATTTTGCGGGTCTTATCGGCATGCGATGCAAGCAGCGCGCTACCTGTTGTCGCCAGAAAGATCAACAAACGGCAAACCGCCTGCCAGCATGCTAGCGATCGGTCGCTTGCGAGAGCCTCTGCTCGCAGGCGGCACCCCCGCTGGAGGGGCCATTAGGCGTGCGTGGTGTCGAGTCGTAAGCCAGGATCCTCTTGCCGTGTGACTTCAAATCCCAACTCGCGAATCATCTGATAATCGGCCTCCGGAACTTGGCCTTTGGTCGTCAGATAATCGCCTATAAAAAGGGAATTTGCGGCATAAAGCGCAAGAGGCTGCAAACTACCAAGATGGACCTCACGCCCACCTGCAATACGGATCTCGCGGTCTGGATTGACCATCCGAAACATGCACAGCACCTTCAGGCAATACTGAGGATTCAGTTCCCACTGACCACCGAGCGGAGTCCCTTCGATCGGATTGAGAAAATTGACCGGAATCGACTCAGCGCGAAGTTCTCGAAGCGTAAATGCCATTCTAACGACGTCGATCGGTTTTTCGCCCATGCCGATAATCCCACCGCTACAGATTTCTAAACCTGCCTGCCGGACAGCCCCTAGCGTTGCGATACGATCGTCGTAGCTGTGCGTCGTGCAGATTTTTCCATAGTGTTCTGCACTTGTATTAAGATTATGATTCACCCTATCGACACCGCACGCCTTCAAGGCGCCCGCCTGTTCCTCGGTCAACAATCCGAGGCAGGCACATATCTTTAAATCGTAGGCAGCCTTGATTTTTGGAACGATCTCAGTCACCGCCCTCATTTCTCGCTCGGATGGGCCTCTGGCAGAAATGACGATGCAGTACGTCTTACTTCCTCGCTGATGGGCCTCACGCGCGCCATCAAGCAGACGTTTCTCACTCAGCAAGTTGTAGGTTGGAATATCGGCCTTCGAAATTTTTGATTGCGAGCAATAGCTACAGTCTTCCGGACAAAGACCACTCTTAGCGTTCATCAGAAAATAGAGTTGTACCGATCGACCAAAATACTGCCGCCGCACCCGGTAAGTTGCCGCCAGCAGATCAAGCAACCCTTCATCCGAGCAGTCAAGGATTGCGAGTGCCTCTTCCTGGGTCGGTGCTTCACCGGCTAAAATGTGCTCAGCCAACGCATTCCAGTCAGTTGCAGGCGTGGCAACCGTCGACTCGGAGAGGGTGCTTTGTTGCATCGCGAGTAACCTCATCTGGTTGATTAAAAAGTTTGACGCGACGCCCCACCGGGCGTCGATCCGCAGCTTGCCGGGGGTGTTCTTCACCGCCAACTCTGAGAGAATGGTATCGGTCGCCTAGGCAGAGAATCAAGGGCCTCAGGCCGAGGATGTTCATTGAGGAAATTCCAAGGGAATGATGTATCGGTGCGGGAATCACACAAACAACTCGTACGATTTGGAGTCATGGGGCAGGTTCGGCCGTTCCGTGGAGAGGGGATCGCCTTTTCACGGGGCTCCGAGGTCGTCGTCCGTACCGGAAGAGGACTGGAATGGGGTAAGATCCTTACAGCACCTGCTCCGCTAGAGGCACCGAGCGACGGCACCATTCTCCGATCACTTTCTGGAAACGATCGATTATTGATCGAGCGGATCGAGAAAAATAAACTGCAGGCAATCGATGCCTGCGAGCAAAAATTACGGGAGTCCACTGCTGGGGCAACGCTGGTGGATCTCGAATTACTTTTTGACGGGCAGACGCTGGTCTTCTACTTTCTGGGCGAGATCGACGCAGAAATTGAACGCATCACGGCAGAATTGGCCGAGGTCTTTGAAACCAAGGTGCAGTTTCGCCGGTTTACCGAAACCGTCCTGGAGGGATGCGGGCCCGACTGCGGAACGGCATCGGCAAGTGGGTCGTGTACGGATTGCACCTCCTGTGCGGTTGCCACTGCCTGCGGCAAAACGACTTCGACTTAAAGCCTAACCGCTTGGCAGCGCGGCGAGGAATTCTCGCATTTCTCCCGCCGCATGACCATCTCCGACAGCCTCCGCCGCAACGATACCCGCCTGCAATTGTTCGGCCGCCTCGGCCGTCAAACCGCCCTGAGCCAACTGCTGAGCGGCCATGAAAAATGCGGGGACGTAGGGCGGGTCTTCCGACGCCAGTTCCTCCAAACCTTTCAGGCTCTCTGCCGTTCGACCCAACTTAGCCAACTCCATCGAACGACTGTAACGCAAAAACGTATCGGCCGGATCCTCTGCGAGCATCGCTTCTATTTTTTCAAGTCGTACCGTATCCAAGACCAACTATCCTTTGCTTGTAATTTGCTTCGCTACGAT
>CAUZBD010000355.1:0-3721 GCA_963577795.1 Planctomycetota bacterium
ACGATATAGCAGCGCTGCCCGGAGATGATATCGCCTTTGCGATTAAGGATGATAAATGGCATTTATTTGAGCCTGGAACTGAGGGTAAGCGGATATGTGGCTAAATAGAATCTAAACGCAGCCTCAATACAGGCAGCGTGTTCAATATCTTTCCAGTGACAAAAAAACAATTTGAAGCTTTAATCCGATAGTTCATCCATGCCCGTCATCAAGCCGGATAATGCAAACGCAGTCACTTTTGCGATCCTCGGAATCATTGTATTAATTCCGGGTATCTTTGGCCCCTTCATGACGGTTGTCACAATGGGGAATGAACGAACCTATTCCATTTATGGCATTCTCGATTCGCTCCTGGCGGGTGATCAGTGGTTCTTGTTTAGTGTGGTCATTGTATTCAGTGTTGTGTTTCCCTTCACAAAGCTAGTATTTTTAGTGATTGTGACCACCCGTGTCTGCAACCTGTCCAAAGAAGTTTGCAGTCGACTATTCACGATTGCGGAGAAATCGGCACGCTTTTCTATGCTCGATGTCATGGTCCTCGCACTTCTTGTCGTTGTTCTTAAGGTAGAAGGTGTTGCACATGTCGAGATCGCGTGGGGCACCATTTGCTTCTTTTCATCAGTGATGTTATCGATTTTTGCGGGTTTTCTTGTTGATGGCTCTCGTTTTTGCACAGATAGTCATTAATGACACCATCAGGGAATGAATAAATATCTTACGATGCAGACTGAGCCGAAACCCACACAGGCCAACGAGGCATCAATGACTCGTCCCGAGCACAATCAAAATAGCCCAAAGCTACTGTTGGCGTTTATGTCGCTCAGTTTAGTACTTGCTGTCGGTGGCCTCACCGTATGGGCAACGGCCCCGAAGAGTCGAGTGACGGCGGTGCTTATCACATACAAGCAATCTTTTATAGAGGCCTTTGAGTTTGGTCAGGACGAATTATATATCGAACTAGAATATGAACGCGATGGCCAGATGGCGATTCATCGAACGAGCGTCCTTCCTGTCACGAAATTAGGGAATGGTGTGACCTGGGATGTTTCTGAATCAAATATCAATGACGATGAACTTCGAAAGATCCGTGTGTTAGAGGAAGATTTATTATCGGATGATATTTATGATTCCATCGATGTCACGCTCGGCAAACCGTTGGTCGGAAGTCTTTATCATTTTCATGTGATTCGCACAGTTCCTTTTCGGGGCGTTTATGTGCCATTGCTTTATGGGAGCGCAGTGCTGCTATTCATTTCGCTCATTTTTGCCCTACGTAGAATTGCGAGATAAACACTGAAGGCGACACACTTCTGACGCGTTATGCACTAAGTAATATTTGCAAACGGGCAATTCCGCGAGACAGCATTACACGGATTGCTCCGTCGGACTTGCCTAATCGCAAGGCTATTTCTTTAGAAGGCAGTCCCCTTAAATAGCGTAGTCGTAAAGCTTCCTGCTGATCGGCAGGCAATGTTTCTAATGCGGCTAACATGCAGAGCTGTTTTTCATTTCTTGAGAACGCAGCGCTTGGTGTGGTAATACTTGCCGCCAAGAGTTTCTCAATTGCTACGCTTTGACCGAGCCTCGCTTCACGCGCAGCACTACGTTTCTGTGCGGAAAAGAATCGGCGATGGGAGTCAATAATTTTTCGCTCACAAATTTTATATAACCAGTGAAGTGGGTTCTCTGGGTAAAACGATTTGTCTTGTAACTTCTTGAGGGCATCTGACAATACATCTTGAAGAATGTCATCAATATCGAGTTTAGCAAGGAGATGTGCGCCCGTTCTTTTTTTTATGAATTCGTACAGTTCGGTTTGGTTGTTTGTTATAAACTCCGGCATTGCGGTGCTCTCTCGTCCACTAGGACGAGAATCTTTGGTATGATCATCGCGTGAGCAGTTCATAGTGTTACCTGCTAGAACGGTACCGTCGGTTTAAGGTGATTGATGACTGACGAGCGTAAAGAAAATAGCGATGAAGTCCTTCCGGACGAATTCTGGGCACTGGTGGCTGAATGTACAGATCGGCTAATTTCCAGTTGGAAGGCGTCGGACGACATACCGCCCCGCTTGGACGACTTTCTCGAACCGCTGCCCGCAATGACGCATCGTCCTGTACTCTGGGAATTAATCAAGGTCGATCTGGAAATACGCTGGAATGAAAAGAATACCCCCACCACGCTTGAAGAATATGTAGACAAGTATCCCCTTTTAGGATCCATCGATGATTTACCTGCGGACCTTATTTTCGAAGAGTACCAAATCCGGAAAGTATCGGGAAACCAGTTTAGCATCGAATCGCTTACAGAGAGATTTCCACTACAGCGCAAAGCGATTGAATCGATCAGCACAAAGCTTGAGCCAACGATTGCTTTTTCATCGGATTCAATGCACATCGAATATGATTATAAACAAGATAAACGATCCGGCGGGTTCCATCGTCCTGAAATGTATAACGAGGGAGAATCAGTTGGCGAGTTTAAGTTGCTCCTACTGCTAGGTGCGGGTAGTTTTGCGCGAGTGTTTCTTGCAAGGCAACGATCACTCGATCGACTGGTGGCTTTAAAAATATCCGCCAATGAAGGCCACGAACCCCGAACGCTCGCACAATTAGAGCATCCAAATATCGTGCGCGTCTATGACCAGCGCAATCTCGATGAACACGCAATACGCTTGCTTTATATGGAACTCGTACCGGGTGGGACACTGGATGATGCGATTAAGGGATTCGGCAAAGAGGAACTCTCTTCAAGGCGCCTTTTCGAATGGATTGACGCGAATCTCCAGCGTGTTGGCGCTGCGCCACCGACAAATAGTGATTGGCGCACGCACTTGCTTCACTTGGATTGGCCCTATGTGGTGTGCCATTTTGGGATTCAAATGGCAATCGGCCTTGCCCACGCGCATGCGCGGGGAATACTCCATCGCGATATGAAACCGGCCAATGTGCTCTTAACTGCAGAAGGTATTCCTAAACTGGCAGACTTCAATATTAGCTTCAATTCCGCAGATGGAGGTCAGCGACCGGGAGATGCATTTGGCGGGTCGCTGGCGTACATGTCTCCAGAGCAACTTTGCGCATGCCACACCGCACTTGGCGGAGACGTCGCCAACGTGCGCGAGGCAAGTGATATTTACTCCGTGGGGCTCGTGCTGATTGAAATGCTCAGTGGAAAACGTGTCTTTTCCAAACCCAGTCATGGAACAGATTGGGAAGCATCGTTACGAATAATGCTTGAAGACCGAGAATTACTCGAGAGAATTCCAGCGGAAGACCTCTTTACGCACGATTGCCCCGAATCGCTTCGCGAAGTGATCATGCAGTGTGTTTCTCATGAACCGGAGAATCGACCTTCTTCTGCCATCGCATTGGCCAATCAACTCAAGGTGTGCCTGAATCAGCGACTATGGAACTTGTTGCGGCAACCGGATAGTGCCATAGGCCGAATGATTAATACTTTTCCGCTCGTGTTTCTTTTGCTTGCTACTCTCATCCCCATGGCACCCATCGCAGTCTTTAATTTTATCTATAACCGCAATGCACTTACGAACTATTTTCCAGATTTTGTCGCCCGATTTGATCAGGTGCAATGGTGGATCAATCTTACCGGTTTTCCGCTTGGCATCTTCCTAGGAGTTTATCTCGGGATGCGGGCAGTCTATATAAGTGCGAGACAATCTAGTGGTCGTCGTACGCTACCACTTCTTCAGTTAGGACGC
>CAUZBD010000356.1:0-3710 GCA_963577795.1 Planctomycetota bacterium
TTCAAATCTCATCGAGACTAAAAGTGGTGTATTTCACATCACAGATGATGTAAATCTAATCGCCCGAGCAGCAGTTGGATCGATAGATCCATGGCCGGAAATGGTGCAAATCATCGATACGGACGCCTATCGATTGTGTGATACTTGCCAGTGGTTCCTGCTCGAACTTGCATCGATCGAGCAAGAAGGAGAAAGAGCAACGCTTCAACTGAATATCCTTAAAATGGGCCGGGTACGAGATTTCATCGGCTTTAATCGTGCAAAACATGCTGTCATTGAAGCTGCGATACTTGCCACTCGGGTGGGGATCTTGTCCGACAGCGATATTACCAGCCAGATGGAAATGCTGCGTTCATGGGTTGATAAAACCGGCGGCGTGTCGGAGCATGATGCATATTCTTTTTTACAACAGTTCATCATAAAGAAAATAGAAAGCGTTAACTTAACGAATTCCAGTTTAAAAAACGTTTCATCGCAGGGATAGCAGTATTGTTATTGTTCACACACGATGCTACATGCAATCACTTCCAATATTCAATCGATTAAGCTGACCGCACCCAGTCGGCTACACTTCGGGTTGTTGCCGCCCGGTAGCGACCAACGGTCACGACGGGGTGGGTTGGGTGTCATGATTCAGGCACCGTGCCTCCTGCTGCACGGGGTGCCTAGTAAAAAGTGGAGCGTGACAGGACCATTTCAACAGCTTATTGATCGAATAGCAGCACAGCTCTTAGGGGAAAAAGAGCGGGATGCGTTGGCTCTGCACATTCACGTAGATCAGGCACCTTCGGCACACGTCGGATATGGTACGGGCACACAAGTGGCCATGGCAACTGCCGCACTTCTCGAGGCGTGGACCGGGGGTGTGAATTTGCGTGGGGAAGCGCCGCCAAATGTGCTGGGTCGAGGCAGTCGATCACTCGTTGGTTCAGTTGGGTTCGCCCAGGGCGGCTTAATATACGACTCTGGCATGGAAGAGTTGATGTCTCCCGCTACGGAATGCCAGGCAGAGGTTGCCGGTGTCCGTTGTTATGCGATACCCGTGGCATGGCGGTGGCTAACAATATCTGCCGATGGCCTTAAAGGCCTGTCCGGAGAATCCGAGGCCACAGCCTTTGCCAGTGTCATTGCGGATGAGGACAGCAGGCATCGCGTAATGCGATTTGTTGATAACGAACTGCTTCGACGCCTTATTGATAATGACTTTGACGGCTTCAGCGCTTGTTTATATGAATATGGCATCCGCTGTGGCGAGTTATTTAGGCAACATCAATCGGGATTATTTTCCTCGCAAAGAATGTCTGAGGTGGTGACAAAGATAAGGGGCTTGGGTGTTTGCGGCGTTGGGCAAAGCAGCTGGGGGCCGACAGTCTTCGCTCTCTTCCCAGATTGCAACTCGGCGGAGAAATTTGCAATTGAGAATGATTGGCTTAGTCAGGAGGGTTTAGTTCCAATGATTTCCTCGACCGAGTTGGACGGCCATAAAATGGCAATTGATCATATCAATTGCTAACCCACCTTTGACACAAAACTTATGGCGACTCGGTTTCAATGCTTCGTTGCTTAAATGACTCATTTGCCGCTAATAGTTTGACAAGAAAGTAGCCCTGGGAGAAAATAAAAGGCGACGATGAACCGAAGACGGATTCTATACTCTTATGGATGGGACGAGATGACAAAATCCCATACAGCTTCGACTCTGTGCGAGCATTCACTTTTATTGGCCCCGTCTTTACGCGGTAACATTTTTGTTAAAACGGTTGCCCTTCTCGTTGACCAAAAGCGCAAATGAAAACGGATCTCGAAAACATGCTGGGATAACAAGTTCATTGGGATGGCACGAACATGGCGGTTCTTACGGGCACGCTTACCATAAACGCGGCATTTCTTGCCGACATCAAAGAAGATAATCGGCGTTTACGGGAACTGCTCGAGGCAGCTGCAAGTGATGCGACATTCTCTTTGTGCGGCGCGATTATCCCACGAGAGAGAG
Source organism: Planctomycetota bacterium (assembly GCA_963577795.1). Lineage (GTDB taxonomy): Bacteria > Planctomycetota > Planctomycetia > Pirellulales > UBA7805 > UBA7805. The sequence continues at coordinate 1,994 of CAUZBD010000356.1, forward strand.
TGGAACTCTATCACGCTGTCAGGGATCAATTAGCGCTGCATTTTACGCTTGAAGATGCCTTCGGATATTTCCATGATGCAATCGAGGACAATCCACGACTCAATTCAGCGGCTGAGAAACTTCATTCGCAGCACGAATCATTATTTAGAGAGATGTGTGTGGTCGTCGATGCATCAGAATCAATTCTGTATAGCGAGCAAGATGCGATTACAGTACAAACGCTGCTGCGGAACTTCGTTCAGTTTTATAATCGGCTGGCCGAGCACGAGCACTCGGAAAATGAATTGATCTTAGCGGCGTTCGATGACGATATCGGTGTTGGTGATTAAATGGCGCGAATATTTTAAGGGCCAGATGAATCTGCGTTATGCTCGGCCCAGGCGGCAGCACCGAGTACGCTTGCTAAATCACCTAGTTCTGCTGCAACTACGTTGAACGAATCCGAAAAGGTAGACAGCACCCTTTCGCTCGCCACTTTTTTGATTTCGGCTACAAATAACTCTGGCATTGCTTCCACCATTCCACCCCCGAGGACGACGACCTCCGGAGCCAGTAGGTGAACAATATTTGCGACGGCCACGCCTATATGGCGGGCGGCATCCCTTACAATCCTGTCGATAACGATATCACCGGACCGGATGGATTCCTTCAGCGCACCGCTGCGTATTTGTGATATGTCCGTACCATAATTTGCGAGCAAATGCGGTGCTTGTCCTCGAAAGGCTGCCGCTGCTGCCTGGGAGGAAATCACGAGGCGACTGGAGACAGCTTCTAGGCATCCGTGTTGGCCGCAGCCACACAGTGGTCCCATGGGTACTACCTGCATGTGGCCAATTTCCATACAGCTTGACTTTACACCACGCAGGATCTGGCCTTCATACACACAACCTCCGCCAATCCCGGTGCCTAGAAATACACCCAGTGCGGTACGGTATTCACGACCTGCTCCAAAACGATACTCCCCATAAACGCCAGCGTCGACGTCATTCATAATCTGGACGGTGCAATTGAACTCATCTTCTAGGGCTTTTTTAATGGGTACATTTATCCAACCCAGATTAGGCGCGTTCTCTAATATACCGTTCACGAGATCGAGCGGTCCCGGGCATCCGATCCCGATTCCGTTGAGTGTTTTATCGCTGATTCCAGCATCTTCTAACGATTGGCGGATCGTACTAATAATCCGTCGAAGGCCAGCTTTACTTCCCTCGTGTCCTTTTGTTTTTGTGCGATGCTTGCCAAGCATTACAAACTTTTCGCCATACACCGCAGAGAACATTTTTGTTCCACCAAGATCGAATCCGATCCAGTATTTCTCTTGTGTGGCGTCTGACATTTCATTGGACTCCAGTAGGTCAGAATGGGGAAAGATAATTTATCTTCCGGCATAGAAAATGACTAGATGGCTATTTCACCCGCTGGAGTGCAAAATAGTCATTCCGCTATCAATACAGACAATCATTAATCGTATTAAATTCATTAAAACAATGCGTGATAACGCTGAGCAAGTTTTTCGGCGTGGATACAAATATCAAATGACTTCGCTACTTTTTCTCGACCACGCTCCGCGAGACGGATTGCTTGTTCTGGTTCTGAAATAAGCCTTGCAATCTCAGTTACCAATTCAGTGCGGTCTCCGGGTTGGGTCAGGATTGCGAAACTGGAGTCAGGGAATATCTCCCGGGTTCCTCCTACCGCTGTAGCTATGATCGGAATC
>CAUZBD010000357.1:0-3705 GCA_963577795.1 Planctomycetota bacterium
CTTACGCCTGAAGGTCCGATGAAAAAAGTACTCCTTCTGATTCTGCTGGCGGTTGTGCTCTTTAGCATCGTCAGCATTTTGATCGATTATTTGGTAGCCGTGCCACTCGATGCAACGGCTACGTACATTGGCAGCGCAACGTGCGCGGAATGTCATCAACAATCTTTCGATCGCTGGCACGGCTCGCCGCACGATCGAGCGATGGATCGAGCTACCAGTGAAACGGTGCTCGGCGATTTTGAGGATGCCAGCCTTACCTATCAGGGTGTCACTTCGCGGATGTTTCGCGATGGGGACCGTTACATGATCCACACGGAGGGGCCCGATGGAAAGCTGGCTGATTTCGAGGTGAAGTACGTTTTTGGTTTCGACCCGCTGCAGCAATATATGGTCGAGTTTCCTGACGGACGCGTGCAGGTGTTGCGCGTGAGTTGGGATAGCAAAAAAAACAAATGGTTCTACCACTATCCGCCCGATGTCCGCGATGAAAAGCTGGCTCCCGACGATCCGTTGCATTGGACTGGAAGGATGTCCAACTGGCAGCAGATGTGCGCCGAATGCCACTCGACGAATCTACAGAAGCATTATGATCCCCAGTTGGCATGCTACAAGACAACCTTTAGCGAGATCGACGTCAGCTGTGAAACGTGTCATGGTCCGGGCAGCCTCCACGTTGAACTGGCCGAAGCGAAAAGTTTTTTCTGGGATCGCCATCACGGCTATGGCCTACCGAACCTCAAAAGTAAAGATATAAAAATCGAGATCGAATCGTGTGCGCCGTGTCATTCTAGGCGACACCGCATCGCGGCAGACTTCCGACCCGGTGGGGAACTTTTAGATTATTTTGAACCGGCTCTGTTGCGTGAGGGACTCTATCATGCCGATGGGCAGATTCAGGATGAGGTCTACGTCTACGGATCTTTTCTGCAGAGCAAGATGCACGCTAAAGGGATTCGCTGTACCGATTGCCACGATCCGCATACCACGCAATTGAAATACGAGGGGAACCGGCTGTGCACCTCCTGCCACCAGCATCCGGCTGGCAAATACGATGTGCCCGCCCACCACCATCACCCGCTCGGTTCCTCAGGTGCGCAGTGCGTCGCCTGCCACATGCCCGAGACGCACTACATGCTCGTCGATCCCAGGCGCGATCACAGCATCCGTAGCCCGCGGCCGGATCTCTCGGTCGCTCTCGGCGTACCCAACGCCTGTACGCAGTGTCATTTAGAAATCGAAAATCGTGGTGAGGGTATCCGTTACGCCGATCTGTCGGCGGCCGCAAATGGGGGCGATGTGGCGGCGGAGAAAACGATCGATCGCATCGATCGGCAAATGCTTGCTGCCACTGAAAAGTGGTACGGTACTCCCAAGGAGGAACGACGCCATTTTGCCTATGCGCTCGATGCGGCACGCAAACAGGCACCTGCTGCTGAAGAACAACTCGTGTTGTTGCTTGGGCAAAGGGATCTTCCGCCGATCGTGCGGGCTACCACCATTGAACATTTAGGCGAGCTTGATACACCGACCAGTCGTGCTGCGGTGATCAGTCAGATTGAGCATTCTGACCCGCTCGTCCGCGGAGTGTCCATTCGGAATCTGCACCAGCGGGGATACGGGGCCGAAGATTTAATCCAGGCGGTGGGACCGTCTCTTACCGATCCGGTGAGGATGGTCCGTAGCAGTGCGGTCGGAGTGCTAGCACCGCACCGGGAGGGGCTTTCTCCCGAAATGCGAATTGCTTTTGATCGTGCAGCGGCCGAGTTTATGGCGGGCCAACGGGCCGATGCCGATCTAGCAGGCTCCCACTACAACCTGGCCAATTTTGCCCTCGATGCGGGAAAGACTGGCCAAGCCGCAGCGGAGTATCTGCAAGCACTCAAGATCGACCCGCATTTCTTTCCTGCCCGTTTTAACCTGGGCATGCTCTACAGCCGGACCGGGGAAGACAAAAAGGCCGAGGCGATCTTTCGCACCATGTCGGAGCAGGATCCCACAGCGGGATTGCCCCGCTATCGCCTGGGCCTAATTTTAGGCCGCATGGGCAAGTTTACCCAAGCTGAAAAAGCGCTCCGCGAAGCGATCCAAAGAGCGCCAAAAAACTTTGACTATTCCTATGCACTGGCCATACTTTACCTAGAAAGCGGTCAGCTCAAAAAAAGTAGGGCCCAGGCGCAACGGCTTGAGGCCCTCGTGCCGGGTGTGCCCGCGACGAGGCAATTAATTCAAGACATCGAGAAACGACTGCGGGCTGTGCGTACCCTGCCGAAGGAAAACTGATATGTCAGAACGTCAAGCGAGTGGATCGATGGTGAGTGAGGGGGCGACTCACCATCGGTCTTTTTATCCTCGACGATTAATTCTGACCCTGTATGCTGCCGGGCTTTTTTTTATGACGCACAATCCACTTGTGCATGCTGAAACGGCTCGGGAGACCAGTTGGTTGGACGGACTGTTGATGGGCTTGGTTCGCTTTGGTCACGATCTGCGGCTGGAGCGACCGGATAAGTGGTTTCATCTGGCGGCATTTCTGGTTCTCGGTTTGCTTGCGTTTTGGACTACCTCGGCGGGTCGTCGCTCGACCGCTATACGTCGACGCTGGATGACTGGCGGCTGGGTGACAGTCCTCGGCCTGTTGCTCTGGGGCTGGCTGGATGAAGCGACCCAACCTTTTTTTGGAAGGCACTTTGACTGGAACGATTATCTGGCCAACGCAGTCGGCATTTTCCTGGCGGCGATGCTTGTGACACTCCTCTACTCCGCACGCAGGTTTTGGCACACTTTACGCAGCGGCGTGTCGGCCCCGTGATGTTGCCCTGGGGTCGGGACTGGGGACCTCCTGACGAGCGTGCTATAACGGGCACCAAGAATAGTGCACTCTGTGACGAGTTTCCTCATGCTGCTTACCCCTCTGCTCCATCCCGAAATCAATGCGGTGCTTGCGGCAGCTGGCCATCACTCCAAGGTCCTGATTGCCGACGGAAACTATCCGGCGTCGACCACGCTCGGTCCCAATGCCAAACTGGTCAGTCTGAATCTTGCTCCTGGTGTGGTCACGGTCACTCAGGTACTCGAAGCACTGGTGGGCGCGATCCCGATCGAAGCGGCACAGACGATGATGTATGAGACGACCGGCCCCTATGCCCTCGATGCGGATCCTCCGGTCTGGCAGGAGTATCGCGCTGTTTTTGAGCGTGCAGGGCTACCATTGGAACTCAAGCCGATCGATAAGTGGGACTTCTATCCGGCGGTCAATACGCCGGATCTGGCCCTCACGATCCAAACGGCCGACCAGCAGCGGTTTGCAAATTTGCTGCTCACCATCGGCATCCGCATGGATTAAGGCCGCCGATGATTCGCTCCTGCGTGACGATCAGTCTTGTTGACCAAGCCCGTGGGGGCCCGTTCGTTTTTTGGGATGACTTGAGGGCCGCTTGTAGGGAAGCGAAGGCGATTGGTTTTGATGCCGTAGAAATTTTTGCGCCGTCTGCCGACATAATCGAGCAACTTCCGCTCGAAGAACTACTCGCCGAGCAACGACTTCGACTGGCGGCCGTCGGCACCGGCGCCGGGTGGGTGTTGCATCGCTTGTCTCTCAGCAGTGCTTCTGCCGACGAACGAAGGGCGGCCGAAGATTTCATTCGTCGCATGATCGATGCCGGTGCCCGGCACGGGGCGATGGCGATTGTCGGGTCCATGCAGGGA
>CAUZBD010000358.1:0-3697 GCA_963577795.1 Planctomycetota bacterium
CATTTTATAGCCTTTTTGAGTCCGTTCAAGTTTTTCCTGAGTCACGCCACCAAGCCGGTCGCGATGGGCAAAAAAACGGGCCGCAGTGTAGCCATCTGGTTATTTGCCAGCAAGATCAAGCTTCAATCCGAGGGGGGCGATTTTCTGCCCAAATGAGCTTCTTTGACCCCGGTACCGCGGGTTGCTATCAGCAGAAACTGCCAACGGTTTGTCTGAAACTCCTCCTGGGAGTCGGCGGCTTGCAGCGATCGAAGTGGCAGGTGCGGCGGTATAACGCAGGAGGAGCATGGCCGCAAAAACCGCCATCGCCCACAGAGGGCGACTGGAAGCCATTCCGAAGCCGATGGTGAACGGAAGCGCGATGCACGAAAAGATGAGGTCATTCTTCACGGAAACACTCCTTCAACCCATCGTACGCAGCGGCTACCAAATAGGAAAGCCAAACGGTTGCACTTATCGGTAAATATCGAGCGACTGTTCTATGCCCAGGTGATTGCGGAGCAGCTCAAAACAATCTGCATATTCTTCTTGCGAAGCATGGACATGCTCTCCCTCGGTAATGAATTGAACCTGTTGGTCAGATTCGATCCCGTATTGCTGCAGAATATGTTCGAAAGGTTCGAGTGACTGTCCATACACGATGAGCAATTTGTGCTCATCGAATTGAACTTCTAGCGGTATGGCAGGATTCAATACAGCGATTCCAAGACAACCATCGTGCATCAGCGTTTGTTCATATTCACAAAGAATGCTCTTTAAAACGGGTAGATCAATGTGTTCGCGTTGCGCCGTTCCACCTGCGCCACCACAACCTGCGTGACTCGTCTCGAGTACGACATCCACGTGGTCCCCGAGTGGGTTGAGAAGATCCAGAAACAGGTCGAATAACTTTTCTGAGGAAGCCGAGATCATGAGGACGGGAATCTTGCACCCGGCCTTTTCATCGCGAAATGTATCGTGTCGATAGGCTTCTCGAGGTATCACCTGCAAGTCGTAACTCGGTCTCACAGCATCCGTCAAATAAAAGTCACTGTAGCGAGCAATACGTAAATGGGAATCTACAGTTTCTTCATCCAGTAACTCAAAACTGCTAGGCATGTCATTTTCGACTGGCGAATCGGTGCTCTCATAGGGAATGTCCACTGCATACGGTTCCCCTTCGCTTGGTTGTTCCTGGCTGGAAAACTTGTCGAAAAAGTGTTGGAAAAATCCCATAGGTGACACGATCCTTGTTATGCGGTTGACCGCTTCGGCGTGGCCTTGCGGTGCTTGTTCTTCAGTTTGCGGCCTAGGTTGAGTCTGCGGCCTGTTCCAGTAAAAAAATCTAGGTTACGTAAAGGGCACTGTTTCCTGCTGCGGAGCGAATTCTCCGGCGTTTTGAGGATGTCTGACGGAAGAATCGCTACAATCGCTTTTTCCCCTACCGGCCGTTTGCCCAACGCCTGGAGGTTGAGGCGGCTAAAATCAGGAGAATCCGCTAAAATTGCACGGACACTGACCGCGTGTGATTCCGCCGGGGTAGCGGTTGGTTTTCTGTTACAAAAAATGCCACGTTGATTTGTTCGAAGATCACTATGGGTGCCTTGCCTTCACAGTTCGTTTCTCCGCTTCACGGCGTCCGGATACTTTTTTGTATCTCTCTCGTGACATGCATGGCGATGGAGGGCGTCGCAGGAAAAATATCCGCAGAAGAGAACGTCCCCGCCACAATGCAGCGGGTGGTCCAAGACGAGTGGGAACTGATTGAGCTCTCCGGGGTGCCGGCCGGGTATGGCCGGTTTCGAGAATTCGCTTTTGCTCGCGAGGAAAAGGTATTTCATCAGATCGATAGTGTGATGCGGATGCGGATGCGGCGGTTAGGACAGAAAGTCGAGGTTGCGATTTCGGTCCAGGCGACTCTCGATCCGGCAGGACGCATGACCGATTTCCGTACCGAAACTGACCTCGGTGGCCAGTTGGCGGTGACCACAGGACGCGTCAGGGGAGAAAATCTGGAAGTCACTACCCGCCAGGGCGGGCAGGTTGCCACAGAACGAATTCCTTGGGGCGAGGAGAATCACGGCTTCTTTTACGAACAAAGACTGCTCGAAAAACATCCGATGGTGCCGGGGGAGCAGAGGAAATTTTCAGGCTTCCTCCCCATTTTTCATCGAGTTGCGGTGACAACGTTGATTGCCGGTGCGTGGACGGAGACAACATTATTGAATCAATCAAAAGAGTTACTACCGATTCAAAGTCAGACCACACTGGCCGGGCAGCAGTTTACCGCAACGCTCTGGATGGATCGCCGCGGTCGCATTCTCAAAACCGAAGAACCGACTCTCGGACAGACCGTGACCCGCACCACCAAGGCCAAGGCACTGGCCGAACAAAACGCCGCACCGCCGGATTTGATTGCCGGGACAGTGATTCCCCTGAAGGGGAAATCGAGTGCGTTATCCACGGCTCGCTCGGCCCGCTACCGGGTGCGGGTCACTGGAACGGGAGACAAGCCGCCGTTTCCAGATTCGGGCGCTCAAACGTGCCGGCCAGGCGGTGAAAAAGAGACATGGGACCTTGTTGTCCAAGCGTCGAACGATAGGGAGTCGTCACGAACAAAGGATCACAAGAACCTTCCTCAAGCGGCGGACCGCGCATCGAATCGGTACATCGATCAAAAAGATGTCACTATTCGGCAGCTTGCCGCTGAGGTGGAAGCGGCGGAAACCGAGGCTGTGCTGGCGAGGGCACTCGCAGAGAAAGTCTACGTGTGGATTACTCGTAAAGACTTTTCCACCGTCTTGGCCACAGCCACCGAGGTCGCCCGCACGCGATCTGGTGACTGTACTGAACATGCGGTGCTGCTTGCGGCGCTGGCCAGAGCCCGGGGACTTCCTGCCCGGGTGGTGGTTGGTCTGGTCTATGTGCCCTCGCTCGGGGGCTTTGCTTATCACATGTGGAATCAGATTTGGTGCGAGGGAGCGTGGCGTTTTTTTGATGCCACGCGACCGGATGGGCGATGTGGTGCCGGGCACATTAAAATTGCAGATGCCGCGCTCGACGATCAGAGCGGCTTGACCGTGTTCTTGCCGGTCATGGGCGTGATGGGTCGCACAGAGATTGAATTAAGAGAACTGGTGCACGACTAAAGTGCTAGTGCATGTTGATCAAACCGATGTCCTGATCGGTCAGGCCTCCCAAGGTAGGCGGCACGTATTGCTTTGCGTTGCCTGTGCCACCTGCCGTATCGCTCCAGCTGCCGGGACTTTGGGCGAGAATGTTTGCCAAGCCACTGTAGGAGGGCACCAATTTAAATTGCCAGTTCTGGTTGAGAAGATTCCACTTGATACTCGAGTTTTGTCGCCCGTAGGTGTTCCCGCCAAAGACAGCTTTCGTGTGGTAGCGATACTGTTGGTTTCGATAGGTCGGTTCGATCGTTTCACAGCATTCGGAATATCCCTTGGCCAGTCGCGGCACGGGCAGAAAGAGCATGCCCTGGGCAAAATTCACCCGATCGCCAGCAAGAGGATTGGAAAAGAGTTTGGGGAGCAGTGCGTGTAAACGTTGCCAATAAACGGTACCGACAAACATATACTGCTGATCGAGAAACGCGTTGCGCCGCATGTCCATTCTCGGGGGACTCCCCTGCCCGGGTTGCTGCCAGTCGAAGCTCAGTGTCGGCCGGAGGTCTTCACTGTCCGCGGAATATTGAACGTCG
>CAUZBD010000359.1:0-3693 GCA_963577795.1 Planctomycetota bacterium
ACTCGGGCAATTCATCAAGAAATAAAACTCCATGATGCGCGAGGCTAATCTCACCCGGCGCAGGCGGTGAACCACCACCGGCGAGTCCCGCATGGCTGATCGTATGGTGCGGTTCGCGAAAGGGACGTACCGAAAGGAGGGGTTCGGCCGGGTCAAGTTTGCCGAGCGTACTGTAAATGCTGCTCGTTTCAATCGATTCCCTGGCAGTGAGAGGGGGAAGAATGGAGGGAATCCGCTTGGCGATCATCGTCTTTCCCGATCCGGGCGGACCCACCATCAGCAGATTGTGCCCGCCGGCAGCGGCGATCACCGCTGCCCGTTTCGCCGTCTCCTGACCCCGTACATCAGAAAAATCAACCTCGTGCTTATCGCACTTCTTGCGCCACGACTCAACGTTGCAAGGATACGGATCGATCGATCCGCTTCCACCAAGAAATTGAGCCGCTACGCGGAGTGAAGTCACGGGTATGATGGCCACTCCCTCGACCACGGCTGCCTCCGCAGCGTTTGCCGCCGGAACGATCAATCCCTCAAGTCGCTTGTTTTTCTGAGTGGCAATTGCCATCGAAAGAGCACCTTTGATCGGACGTGTCGTGCCGTCGAGGGCCAGTTCTCCCACCACCGCATAACAGTCAAGCTTCTGCGACTCGAGTTGACCGCCGGCAGCGAGCATCCCCAAGGCAATCGGCAGATCGAACGATGCCGCCTGTTTGGGAAGATCGGCAGGCGCAAGATTGATCACAACCCGCTCTCTCGGCACTGCAAATCCTGAATTGAAAAGTGCCCGGGCAACGCGGTGCGTACTCTCCCGCACGGCCGCTTCCGGTAAACCCACCAGCACGGTCTTGGGAAGCGCCTTGGAAGAGACATCCACCTCCGCTTCGACCCGCAACGCATCGAGTCCCGACAGAGAATAAGTTTGCAACTTGGCGAGCATCCTGCACCTCCTTGGTCGCCCCATAAAGTGTACATTTGTACACATTATGTCGGAATCGGCACGCGAATGCAAGCAGTCGTTCAACGGTACTGCCCGCACACGGGCTTCTGTGAAGTGTGCTTATGCGAATCGGCAAGAACTGCCGATAAAAGTGGGAGAGGTGAATTTTAATACGACCCTTCTTTCGGGAGAGGATCCGCGATGGGACTTTTCGGTGGTAAAAAACGATTGGTTGATTGGGCGAGCTGCGCCGGGTGAGCGGGGAAGCTTCCGCAGGAAGCCACCGCACAGGTTGTGCAGGGACTACCCGCCTTTGATCATCCCGACCTTTTGATCGGGACCGATGGCTCAAGTGACGCCGGAGCGTTCCGTCTGCGCGACGATTTGATCATCCTCCAGTCGCTCGACTTTTTTCCTCCGCTGGTCGACGATCCTTTTCTGTTCGGACAAATCGCCGCGGCCAATAGCCTCAGCGACATTTATGCGATGGGTGGCACGCCGAGGACCGCGCTGAACATCGTAGGCTTTCCCGACGATCAGTTGGAACTCGAAGTCCTCCACCAGATTCTCGCTGGCGGTGCCGAGCGGGTGCAAGCAGCCGGCGCAGTCATCGTCGGAGGGCATTCAGTTCGAGATACTGAAATTAAATACGGACTGAGTGTGACCGGAACGGTGAGTCCCGACAATCTCCGCACCAATCGGGGAGCGCACCCGGGAGACCGCCTGGTGCTTACCAAAGCACTGGGGACCGGCTTTGTGACCACCGCTTTTAAAAAAAACCGCTGTCCGGAGGAAGTGCTTGCGGCCGCAACTTCGAGTATGGCGATGCTTAATCAGGGCGCCAGTCAAGCGGCTCAAACACTTGCCGCAAGCGCCGCGACGGACATCACCGGCTTTGGTCTGGCTGGCCATGCCACGGAGATGGCCGGGGCAAGTGGCGTGCAACTCGTAATCGAGGTTGGCACCCTGCCCATCCTGCCCGGTGCAGTTGACTTGGCAACTGCAGGTAATCATACGCGGGCCAGTGCATCGAACCGCAGTGGCATTGAAGCTTCGATGCGGATTGAAGGCAGTCCCAATCCTTTGGCCCTTGCTATGGTCTTCGATCCACAGACCTCGGGAGGACTTTTGATCAGCGTTGCCGCCGAACATGCCGACGCACTCGTCACCGCCTGCATTGCCGCAGGGGCAGAGGCAACCACGCTGGTCGGCGAGGTCCACCCGCGGACGGGCGAAAGCCAGGAACCGCTATTGGTTCTTCGCGGCTAAAACGGCGGTTTTTCCGCCCGACGGAACGTCCTATTTCCTTTCGTCTTTTTTGCAGTTACCTCTCTTCAGATGCCGTTTTTCTGCCCTTTTTGGACGGAATTATCGCGGCTTCACTGAAGGGGCCTGTGAAAAAATGCCCTGCGGTGTCCGTTCTGGACCGCCAACGGCAATTTCTCCTATAGGCACCGTGGACGCGAAGGAGGCAAACTAGATGTCGATCGCCTTTGACTGCGAGCAGTGCGGGAAGCACTACGAAGTCAATGAGGGACTGGCTGCGCGGCGGGCACGCTGCAGCGCGTGCCAGACCGTTTTTCGTGTCCCCGTACCGACCGCGATCCTGGCCACATCGGGTGATGATGAATATCGACTTGCCACGCTCTTCGATGAAGAATTCGGCCCGGCAATCGAATCGGAACTGGAAGAGACGAAACCCTGTCCTTCGTGCGCCGCACCTCTTTTGACCGAAGCGATTCTCTGTATTCAATGTGGCTACCACTTGAAGAAAGGGAGGCAGATTGTATTCGACCAGCAAGATAGTGCCGCTGAAGATGCAACCTCTGCCGAGAACTCGGATCGATCAGGGTCGGCCTCACGGGCCCTCCCGAGGCAACAAAAAAGACAAAGTAGCTTTACGCCCGTAAGCTACATCCGCGGCACTCTGCTCAGTCTGGTCTTTGCGCTGATCGGCGGCGGGCTCTGGGCATTTGCCTCCTTGGCCACCGACTACTCTCTCGGATTTTTGGCTTGGGCCGTTGGTGGCTTAGCGGGACTCGGCATGGCCCTGGCCCATCAAGATGAGGATGGCACACTGGCAGGCATCACATCGGCATTGATGGCTCTAGTCGGTTGCATCTTCAGTAAAGTTCTCTATTTTGCGCTCTTCCTCAGCGCTTTTACTGGTGCGCTCAACGAAAATTCAAAGGATTACGTTGCAAAAATTGTTGCGGAAGATGAAATGCGCATCTCAGGTAAAGACCCGGAAGAGGTCGACGACGTTTACTACGATCAGCAAGTTGCCCTGGCAATGCAAGAAGTCGACTGGTGGGACACTGCACAACTCGAGGAGCGGATCGCCCGGAACGACAAGGCCGACCGATCCGAGGCCTACACCCGCTTGATGGCTCAAAAGCAGGAAATACAAAACAACGGCAAGCCACTCCAGGTAGACCAGTATACGGCAGTCATTCGTCAGATCGATCGAATGTCGGATGCCGAAGTCGTCGCCTTTCTCATGGAAACCCCTGCCATCACCCAGCAAGCTGTGGATGCACCCATCCTGGAGGCAGAAACGCAGGCTCCCGTCGCCCCAGCAGCAACCAGTCTGTTTGCCATGTTCCTTTTGTCCCTGTTGGCCTTCGGGATTTTTGGCGGCGTGTTTCTTATTTTAGGAATGGTGTCTGCCTACCGGCTCGGCTCGGGAAATCTTGTTGCCTAATCTTTCAGTACTCCGTTGGTTTGCATTTTCTCCTTGATGGAATATTTTTTTC
>CAUZBD010000360.1:0-3693 GCA_963577795.1 Planctomycetota bacterium
CGTTGTCTTGATGGAGAAAAATCCAGAATTAACGGCAGCGACAACAGCTTCCGCACCGGGAAAAATAGTCACAGAAATTCTGCCGACGAACCCTTGGTGGAAAAAGGTAAGTAAGATTTCTGCTCTCTCCGGATTCCGTGATGGTCCCCTCCGTTACGGAGATATCCAACTCTGGCAGCATCCCGCGTTAGGCGCATGGACGCGACTGGCTCCCTCTCCAAGCGATGATCAGACCGTTTGGGTGGCGTACCCGCTCACGGTTTCCCAACCTGGATTGCCTCATATTTTAGAGGTCGAATATCCAACGGATGTTTCCCAGTCGATGGGAGTGAGTCTCTTGGAACCGGATGCTGCGGGCGGTCTACTGCCCGTAGGAATTGATTCGGGAGTAGTGGTGGACGATCCGGAAAATGGAGAGACTGCTACCGTGGCCACGCATCAGATTGTATTCTGGCCGAAGACAAAAACCCCCTTTGCTTTGATTACGAACGCTCGAGGAGATGCCCCCGCGGTGCATGGCGCGATCCGTGTGAGGGGTCCTCGGTCGGTCGGGTTTCGTGGGTTGAGTCGATCTTCAAGGCCCAGAGCGCAACTACCCCCACTGCTTGGGTCAAAAGTCTCAAAAGGCGAACGTCTGTTTGCCGGGTACATGGGAGAACCTCTCCTGCCCGAGAATTTTTCTGCGACCGAATTTCTGGATGAACAGCGTTCACTCGACGATTGGGTGACCTTTTACGAGGCTGGGACGAGACTTGTTGAATATCTAAAGTATGGTGGCTACAACGCACTCGTTATTTCTGTACTTGCCCGGGGGGGAGCGATTTATCCGAGTGATCGTCTGCAATCAACACCACGTTACGACACCGGAATTTTTGCCTCCAGCGGACAGGATCCAGTGCGCAAAGATGTCTTAGAGTTGTTGCTGCGACTCTGCGATCGAGAGGGAATTCGTCTGATACCAGCTTTGCAATTATCAACACCGCTGCCGTTGTTGGAGGAGAGACGACGAGAGCAAGGCTCGGTAAAAACGGGAATGGTCTTAGCGGATGCAAAAGGTCGACCCTGGAGAGAATTTGATGCAGCCGGCGACGATGGAGAGCGAGTTCGGTACAATCCGTTACACGCCGGTGTTCAGGAAGAAGTGTTGCAAATCGTGCGAGAACTTGTTGATCGTTATGGCGATCATCCTTCGTTTGCAGGTTTAGCAGTCGATCTTTCGGGTCGAGGATGTACGGTGTTTCCAGGTTCTGTCTGGGGTCACGATCCGGTCACGCATCAGCAATTTTTAAAGGAGTGGGAAAGAGCGAATAAAAGTAATCAAGTGAAAGAGACAACGAACGTTCCAGAAACGGTTGATGAACAGACTGCTTGGCTCGAGTGGCGGGCGAATAAGCTGAGCGACTTTCATAGTCGAATTGCCGATCAGCTGCGGACTGGTTGCCCACACGGAAAACTCTTCCTCGCGACGGCGGGGATTGAGGTAAGCCCTGCTCTCTCAGAAAAGTTGCGTCCGACACTGCCAAATCAATTTACACCAGATGAATTACTGCTCGATGTCGGTCTCTCGGCGAAAAATTACATGCGGCCAAAGAGTGGGATCGTGCTGCTGCAATCCCGAGTCATGTCGGCCGACTTTTCTCACGTCGATCCAGCTGCAGCACACGAGGTGGGCCGTTCGCTTCGATGGGATCAGCCATTTGCGGAGATGCAGTCGGTGGGCCATTTTCTCCAAAGTCGCCCGCGGGCAATTCGATTGGCTTCGTTTGATGCACAGAGTCCATTTGGTCAAGATGCGACTTATCTGTCACTGACTCCACATCTTGTTCCGACGGGGTCGGATAGTCGCGAATTATTAGTGCGAGATTTAGCCCGTGCAGATCTAGATACCATCATGATTGGCGGGTCGATGCTTCCCCTTGGCCAGGAAGAGTCGCTTCGATCGATAGTGACCGCATATCGCCGCTTGCCAAAAGGTAAGTTTTCGAACATCCCAGGAAAACACGAACCGCTCGTGCTTCGAAAACTTTCTACTGAGGGAGCCACCTATCTTTCATTCGCTAATCCAACACCCTGGCCATGTCGGGTTACGCTACACGTTGACCAGGATCGCGTTCCTAAGATGGAACATTTATCGCTTGCGAGTGCTCCTGAAGTTTTAAGCGATCGTCGTATTCGGCTGCATTTACGTCCACATGATTTCAGGGCAATTCGTTTTGATCAGAAAAATCTAGATATTGGAGAAGTCAAAGTTGCCTTGGCCACCGACGTGGGTGATCTTTTGAAGCAACGGATCAATGAACTTGCTGATCGCACAAGCCAGCTTAAAAATCGACCGGCCATCGACGTTTTAGAGAATGGTACCTTCGAAGCAAAAGAATTAGATGCAGGTCTTGTTGGATGGAAATCAGATCAAAGGGATTCCGCCGTAATCGATTCGGAGCAGGCTTACACGGGTCAGGGATCACTGCGTCTGGGGAATGCAGTGGTTCGCAGTAATCAGTTTTCGCCCCCTGCAACAGGTCGCCTTTCCATTTTCGTCTGGTTGAAGATGTCGGAAGATTTTGAAGGACCTCTGCGAATGGGAATCGAAGGGAAACATCGAGACCAAACTTTCTATCGCTACGGCCAAGTTCCTGGGGAGTCGGACTGGAATATTTTCGAATATCAAATTAACAATCTACCATTGTCCGATTTGGGTCCTTTAGCGATTCGTTTTGAACACGCTGGTCGAGGGAAGGTTTGGATCGATGACGTTGTCGTTTCGGAGCTTTATTTCAGCGAGAATGAAAGAAAAGAACTTTCCCGAATCATTACCCAAGCGCATTTTGCTCTGACAGGGGGCAAGTATGCTGAATGCGGACGGCTACTCGACGGTTATTGGCCACGATTTCTTCAGCGCCACGTTCCACTCCCTGCTGCTACGGTGACTGCGCGTCCGCGACTCGATCGCCAGGCGGACCTGCCACGGGTACCGGTCGAAGAGGCAAAAGCAGATGCAGAGGAACAACCTTGGTGGAAAAAGTTCCCCAATCTCCTACGCTAATTGCCGTTTTTTCTGGTGAAGCCGAAGTTCACCGCTAACCGGGAGGCCACTGGAGCGCACGGCCCCCAAGAAGATGGTAATGAAGATGTTCTACCTCCTGCCCGCCATCCCTGCCGCAATTGACTACCACGCGGTAGCCGTTTTGGAGACCCAACTGATCTGCGAGGT
This sequence comes from Planctomycetota bacterium, assembly GCA_963577795.1. GTDB lineage: Bacteria > Planctomycetota > Planctomycetia > Pirellulales > UBA7805 > UBA7805. The sequence continues at coordinate 3,212 of CAUZBD010000360.1, forward strand.
TACGGATGACTTTCCAGAGGTGCGCAACCAGTTCACCGTCATCGTCTTCGAGTTCGGCAACCGAGCGGACCGGTTTACGTGGGATGACCAGTACATGGGTGGGCGCTTGTGGCGCTATGTCATGAAAAGCAAGACACTGTTCGTCCTCGTAAACAATGTCAGCAGGAATTTCACCGGCTATAATTTTTTGGAAGATATTCTGTTCAGACATTGCACTCGCCCAGTTTAATCGCTTCGTCATTGAGTAGCGCAGGAATTCCATCCAGAATAGGATAGAGAATTTGACGATCTTCACGGATCAACCCCTCTTTCAAAGGCTGATTTAATTTGATCCCAGCAAGGTTGCACACCTTGCCTTGTTCGATTTCTAAATTCAACGCAGAGAGGAGATCTTCATCGGCCAAAATTAATGACTGTCCCGTTTCGGGGCAGATGAGCAATTTCAAGAGTTCGGGATTCAGCACGTGGTGCATACCTTTTCG
>CAUZBD010000361.1:0-3691 GCA_963577795.1 Planctomycetota bacterium
ACACAAAAGACCAGGTCCACTTGTCCTGCAGGAAGTTTGGGATCGCTAAGGGTTCCGAGTACGGGTTCGATATTCTTCAACTTCGAAACGCGGGCCCTTTCGCGGAGCATCCGTAGCATTTCGGGTTGGATATCGACACCAAGCACTTTCCCTTGAGGAACAAGTTTTGCAATTTTGAGCGCATAAAAACCATTGCCGCACCCCATATCGCAGACGACGTCGTTTGGTTTGAGTTTCAATGCTTTGAGGAGCGTACTGCATTCTTCCTCGCGTTCACGTGATTCGCGTACCAGCCAAGGCGCACCGGTGAAGTGCATCGTGACTGCAATGGTGCGACCCATGTAGTGGGTCCGCCCAGTATTTTCCGCCTCTTTTTTCTGATCGTCCTTGCGTGGATTTTCCTTTCCATAACTTGCCCCAAACCATGGCGGGAAGCAAAGAGCCGAGATAAACACCAACCAAAAAGACCATCTTAGCATCGAAAAGCCTCCGCATTGTTTCTAGAAAAGCCTCACCCGCTTCATTCGGGTCGCTATGGTATTCTAATAAGACTACGGTTCGACCGGGAGGACCGAGTCAATGCGTTAAGGACGGAGATGGAGGCTGCTTTGCGACTGTGGACTTATCTCTTTCGATCGCTCCGCTTACGCTGCCCCCGATGTGGAAGGGGAAGAATTTTCCGCACCTTCTTCAAGATGTTTGACCATTGCGTTTACTGTGGTTTGAAGTATGCGCGGGAAGAGGGTTATTTTCTCGGCTCGATTTACTTCAATTATGGATTAACGGCTTTTGTGGTGACCATCGGTTACCCGCTGCTGGTCTTCGGATTCGCTTTTCCAAGCGAAATCGTTTTTTGGTTGGCCTTGGGATTCTGTATTCTTTTTCCAATATGGTTTTTTCGTTATGCTCGCAGTTTGTGGATTGCATTCGACCAATTGTTTGACCCAGAGGAATTGTGTAATCCGCAAAAACGGAAGCAACAAATCGGGACGGGTACGAGCGATCAAGAACAGCGATAACTTCCGCGGCCCAAAAAAGGGCCCGAAGACCGATGCACATCGAGAATGGTTACTTGATTTGCGAGATGTCAAGCTACCGTCTTTTATGCAAGAGTGCGGGACACAGCGACAACTTGATGTTGCGGGTAAGACGTTGTCGATGCGATCTTCTTCAACCTCCCCCTTGCGAGTACACACGGTCTCCGGGTAATTGGATTCACATTCAATTTTCAGGCAGCGACTCGTGCCGCCTCGGGGCGACTGACCGACACGATAACCAATTTGTGTCTTTCCGCAAACGCGATTAATTCTGCCTGACCGACGATAATGGTTTTTTTTGCTTCGATAGCCAGGACTCTCCCCCCGGCTTCGACAAGCGACTGGACCGTACCGAGTCCGATCGTAGGAACGTCGAAACGCATATCCTGATTCGGTTTGGCGACTTTTACGACGGTAAATTCACCGCTGGGGCAGAGTATTCCTGCCCGGCGGATACACTGGTCGGTCCCCTCGAGTGCCTCCACTGCTAGCACTGCTTGCCCTTTAACAGCGACCGACTGGCCCACATCGAGGCGACCCAATTCTTTTGCCAGTTCCCAGCCGAAGGCAATGTCGTTTTCCTGTGCGAGGGTGAGACCCCGCCGGGTCAACTGACCGCACTGAACGAGGAGTTCGGGCGCGTAGTCCGTGGCGGGCACAAAATGAATGTTCCGCTGGGCAAATGCGTCGGCCACCGCACCGAGCAGCGTATCGTCTTTGCAATCTTTTCGCTCCTCCGACCAGCGAGGGCCGGCGAAGTAGGGAAAAAAGTGCCGAATAGCAGTCCAGTCGGGCAGATGACGGAACCAAACCCATGGGCGGTAAAGCAAGGTCTTGTGAAATTTTCCGGCCATGGTTGCTCGGCAGACCTGATGCCTTTGGAAATAGCGGATTGCTGTTCCTAGCCGACCGATGCCGATGCTCTGGTACGAGTTGCAGAGTGGTTCTAATGCCTTGCGGTTCGCGTGGCCTTTCAACCCCAAGCAGTAGACAGTGTGGCCCGTTTGCTGTAGCGCACGGGCAACCTCGACGGGATAGTCACCCCATGCAGCGAGCAGACCGATCCGCGTTTTTTCACCGTTTTGCGAACTATTTTCCATCTTCATAGAGAGGTCCTGAGTGACTTTCGATCATGAGCTGAGAGCAAGGAAAGATCCTGATGCGAAGAAACTTTATCGTGGTTCTCGCCTACGCAGCATGCGACGATTTTTGGTCTCCCTCATTCGGCTTTTTATTTTCACCTCGGTCGATAAGCCGCTGCAGGCGTTTGAGTTGTTTTCGCATTTCCGGAAGACGCGCGAGTGCCGCCAGTTTGACACTTTGTTCCCGAAGTGGCGTTGCCGGGATTCCGGCATAACATTCTCCATCGGGAATATTGCAGATGACGCCGGCCATTGCACCAAGCACTGCGCGGGAGCCAATATGCACGTGATCGCGAACCCCGACCTGGCCAGCCATTACGACATAATCACCGGTGGTGGTGCTTCCAGCGATGCCTACTTGGGAGCAAATAATGTTGTGGCGACCTATCCTGCAGTTATGTGCGATCATGACCAAGTTGTCGATTTTTGTACCCTCACCGATTTCGGTAGGCCCATATGTTCCTCGATCGATGGTGGTTGAAGCCCCGATTTCAACGTCGGGTCCGATGGTGACATGACCGAGTTGTGCGGAGAGGAGGTGCTTTCCGCCTTCCGTGCTATAACCGAAACCGTAAGCTCCTAACACAGCTCCCGCATGGATGATCGAGCGTGGGCCGACGACGGTATTTTCGTAAAGCACGGCATTCGGAAAGAGGGTGACATCCTCACCGATGTGACAACCTGCCATGACGGTGACTCCTGCATGGATCGTGGCCCGATCCTCGATCGTTACGTCATCACCAATCGTTGCACCGAGATGGATGTCGATATCCTGACCCATTTTTGCCGATGGACTGACGATGGCTGCCGGGCTGATACCGATCCTCTTTGCATAGCAGGGGGGGCGAAAATGTGCTACGATTTTTGAGAATGCCGCATGGACATCCTCCACCTGAATGACGGATACGTTGTCCGGAGTACAGTCCCTCGGGACCACAAACGCCGTGGCTCTTGATTGATCGAGTTGATTTTGTTTTTCGGTATTATTCAGAAAAGAGATTTCCCCCTCCTGGGCGCGTGCAAGAGTTGCCGCCTCTTCGATTTCGATGGTGCCATCACCGAATAATCGGCCGTCTACAAGTGTGGCAAGATTCGCCAATGGCGTTCCCATGGCTGTCGATTCCTTTCCGCCCGAAAAATCCGCTCGATCAGGCGGCACTCTACTCTTACCGTCTAGATGGGGGCAAGAGCGAGACGCATTACGGTGTGCCGCTTCACGCACGCAATGCTAGCAAACTATTTCCCTGCTGTGTGCACTTAAAGGATGAATCGATTCACATCCAGTCCGATCACAAAGAGCATCAGGGCCAGGATCATGAGGAGACCAGCCCAGGTGAGGGGAATCACAATTTTTTCACTCACCGGACGACGGAAGATTGCTTCCAGAAGCAAAAAAAACATGTGGCCGCCGTCGAGTACAGGAATCGGCAAAAAATTAATCACGGCAAGATTTGCACTGAGCATCGTAAGAAACAGCAATAGACTTCCGACGCCCTGTTTGGCCGACATTCC
>CAUZBD010000362.1:0-3688 GCA_963577795.1 Planctomycetota bacterium
AAACAAACGGAAGCCAAGACCCAAGATGAGCAGCACAGCCCCCCAGAGTCGTGCCGAAGGGGCAATCCTCCGGAGGCTCTCCAGATAAGATGGGTCCCATCGCATGTAGAGAAGAGCCACTGCGATTACCGGGACGATATAACCGTGCGAGTACTGGTTGGTGTTCCAGAAATAGAGCCAGAGCCTCGAAAGCGAATTGTAAAACGAATAGCCCAAGAGTCCGACAAGTCCCACCAGGATGCTGAGCGAAAGGATCGGTAGCTCTTTGGAAGGCTGGATGACATTTCCACTGAGTGTGTTCATAGTGCTAGCAGGTGAAGCGAGGTGCAGGCTTGCTTGAACGTAGGGTCAATCTAAAAGAGCGCAGAAAAGCGATCCTTGCAGATTTACCTTACCACAGTCGAATCGGACACAAAAATAGAGAGTAGGGCCCGTCGTCGCACAGGAGTCCTCCCTGCAGGTCATAGAGGCGATTTCTGCCCATTAATCTTTATAGACAAAATATTTAACGTTCATGGAGATTTTTACTCACCGCCGCCCGTATGCCAAGGTTCAGCACGTTTCTTGAGGACGTAAACCGCCAAAATCCCCCAAGCTCTTACGGACGAGAATAAAATCTTTTTTCACCAAAGAATCCTCCTGGATCGTGACGATAAGGGGTGCTGTAAGGATTAAGAGGATTTGAGCGCTTCCGGGGGGCGGCGCCGGGCCGATGCTAGCCGAGCTAGCGGATGCCAATGTTTCACCACAAACGAGTCATGCCCCCATGCGAGTCCAACCGGCCATTCTGCTGGTACTTTCTTTGGCGGTCGCTTTTTCGACCGGCTGCCATACGCTGGGCACACGCAACTTTGAACTCGAGCAGCACGTGCCGCCCGAGAATCGTATTCCCAACGAAGAGTTTAAAACCACGCTCCCGCGCTACGTGGTTGAGCCCCCCGATATTCTGCTGATTGATGCTCTACGGGTGATTCCCAAGGCGCCCTACCGCCTGAAGCCACTCGATATCGTACAAATCGAGTCGGAAAATGTGCTCCCTGACTATCCGATCACCGGAGAATATCAGATCGATGCGAGCGGGAGAGTCAACCTGGGAAGTCAGTATGGAAAGGTGACTATTTCTGGACTCACCATCGACGAGTCCGAAACGGCCATTCAGGACAAACTCTTAGAATTATTGGTCAACCCGGTGACGACGGTCAATCTTTTAGAAACTGCCGGCAGTCAGCAGATTGCAGGTGAGCATCAGGTGGCCCCCGATGGGATGGTGAATCTTGGTACGTATGGCCAGGTTTACGTTGCCGGTCTCACACTCGAGCAGGTCAAAGATGCGATTGAGAAGAAACTGGATGAATACCTTGAGGCACCGGAGGTGATCGTTGATGTTTCTGCTTACAATAGCAAATTTTATTACGTGATTTCCGATGGAGCCGGTCTAGGCGACCAGGTGGTCCGTTTGCCGATCAATGGTGGCGAGACCGTGTTGGATGCGATCAGTGAAATCGGTGGTCTCGGTGGCCAGGCAACCAAGGATATCTGGGTTGCGCGTCCGAGCCCCGACAATGGCGGATACGAGCAGCGATTACCTGTCAACTGGGACGCGATCTGCAAGCAGGGAATCACCGCCACCAACTATCAGATTTTCCCCGGCGATCGCATTTATATCCGCGCCAGCGAACTGAATCGCCTCGATGCGATGGTGGCACGAGCCACCGCACCGGTTGAGCGGATTGCGGGGACAATGTTTCTCACGACGGCCACGGTACGTAACCTCGGTGGTTCATTCCGCGACAGTAACAGTGGAAACTTGGGCAATTTTTTCAGTGATCGCCGCCTAAAGACCGACATCCGGCAGGTCGGCACAAGCCGGTCGGATATTGCGATCTATCACTTCCGCTATCGGGGCGAATTGCAGTGGTACCAGGGTGTGATTGCGCAGGATCTGCTCGCGACCCATCCGGAAGCGATTGTCCGGGCGGCCAACGGCTACCTGATGGTCAACTACCGCTTGCTTGATGTTGAGTTCCGACCGTTAACCGCCGCTGAGGTGGCGAAAGAAAACAGGCGGAAACGGAGGACAAAGGCGGGAATTTCACCGGAAAAATAAGCCTGTAACAGAAATTCCTTGGCCGTGTCCCCGCTGCGATGTACAATAACGATGCAGCAAGAACACTGCGACAAGAACACGGCGATGTACAATCATCCGGTGCGACGCGAAGCAACGTTGGTGGCTCGAACCGATGATCTTTTGGAGAGGACTTTTACAGATGTCTGGTTTACGACAAACTCAGCGCAGCTTTTTGCTCACCGGGTGCCTGCTGCTGTTGGCCGTGTTCTGTGGGGATGTTTCCGAGCTTGTTGCCCAGAATCGCTACAACCCCAATCAGCCTGACTTCTACACCCGGCCCAAAGTGAGTCCGTATATCAATATGCTCAATCCACTGCTTGGCCCCGAGTTCATGCGTTACAACTTCGTCAAGCAGGAGCAGGACACCCGGGCGGGCATTACCAGCGATCGCGCTGCTTTGCAGGAGCAACAATACCAGTTGGAGCAGCAACAAAACGAGCTTGAACAAGAACGGCAAACACGGGATAGACAGCCGCGCAGCGGCCGGGCGGGTGGCGGAAAAGACGGTCCTCAGGATCCTCGAGTCGGTGGTCCGGTGCGGCGCAGTGCGCATGGCGGTTACAGCGCACATCGTCTCAAAGGGCACTCGTACAACACGCGACCCACCGGGCACACAGTCCGCTTCAACGACAAGCAGGTCGTTGGCCGCGCGCCACGGTCGGGCGGCCGTTAAGCATTCGGTTGAACATCCCTAATGCCGTTTCTCTATCGTTTCTCTACCGCAACTCTATTGCAACCGTGCGTTCATCCGATGGTTGTGGATGTTGTCCAGATGCTCATCCCCAGAGGCCGCCCCGGTTAACGACAGCCCCGAGGTTTTGTCTGGCCCGCGAGAATAAATCAGTGGAAAGAAAACACCAGTTGGCAGTCCGGTCAGGGGATTCGTCGCGGGCGGCGGATCATTAATGTCCGAATCGGTGAAGCCGCTCGGCTCGCGAATAAAGCCGATCGGCTGGCCCCAGCCATCAATGAAATAGTCCGGTGTTCCATCACCAGTGTCGGGTGTGCCATCGCCATCGCTGTCCACGGTAATGAGGTCTTTGGTTTCATTTTCTGAAAAGAGATTGATCCGGTCCAGGTCATCATCTGCAATTTGCAATACTAATTGATAGAGACACTGTGCATCGTCATTAGTCCCCGAAACGCTCAGGGCAAGCGTATTAGTGAATAACGTTGATCCACTAAATTCGGTTTGGGTGCATGGCATTTCGTCGGCCATCCACTGCGCCACGGTCATTTGTGTTGGAGGGGCTCCTACCGAAGGCGGCTGTCCGGTCTCAAACGTATCCCAGTGGCGGGCAATCACATTGTGCAGCTTGGCAATCAGGGCTTGGGTCTTGGCCTCGCGTGCCGCCTGCATCGAACGGAACATGGCGAAGCTGACCATCGAGGCCAGCATGCCGATGATCACCAGCACCACCAACAGCTCGACGAGCGTAAAGCCTATCTTTGAACGGCGACGTTTCTGTAAGTGCACAGAACGATAAGGAGAGAGCGTGCCGCTTTGCATATGTATTTCCCTGTCCATCTGCCCCGGTGGGCTTGACCCATTTGGCCAAC
>CAUZBD010000363.1:0-3663 GCA_963577795.1 Planctomycetota bacterium
ATCCGACCAGCGATCTGTCCAAGAGCCCTGGAGATACGTGCTCAAGCCGATCAGCGGAATTCCGATAAGCAGAGGGATCCAGCGTAACACCATATTCGTTCCAAATCGCGGTTCTAAGTTTCTGCGATCTCTGAGCCAAAGCAGGAACCGTTCGGCCCACCATGTCTTTGCACGACAGCGTTTGACTGCAGAATCGCCACCATCTCCTCAGAGATTAACTTCATTCTTTAATCTTTACGAGGGACTTGCCGTATCCGGTTGTCCAGTTTGCGGCGATCCGTATCCGTAGGTGTAATAACCGGGGGAAAAGATATTGGCATGTTGTCCGTTAAAGACACATCCCAGTACCGGAATCTGCGTAGCCCGTAGTCGATCAATGGTTTCATAAATGGTAGCAACTCGGCTCTTGTCACGGAGTACGCTGAGGATCGCTGCGTCGCACTGCTGTCCGATCAGGAGTGCATCGACCACCGAGAGCACAGGCGCCGAATCCACAACGATAAAATCAAATTCATCCTGCAACTTTTCAAAGATCTCGCCAAGATTCTTTTTCGTCAGTGCCTGTAGACTTGTGGAGTCGAAATGACCGGCGGAAAGGAAACGGAGACCTGGCATGCGACTTGGGCGAATGACACTCTCAATCGCAACATCCCCGCGGAGAACTTCGGCCAAACCCTCTTCCAGCGGCATTTCGAGAAAACGATGTGCCGAGGGGCAGCGGAGGTCTCCATCGATCAGCAGTGTGCGTCGACCGGAACGGCCCATGCTGGTTGCCAGTAAGGAAGCAACGGTCGTTTTACCTTCATTCGCTAGCGCACTGGTTACCATCAGTGTACGAACACTTTTGGCGGCCGGAAGATGCAGCAGCATTGCCCGAAGTCCATCAATCGATTCTTCCATTGCCACTTGGAGTTCTTCAATGGCTTCTGGCGTAGGGGCTCGAAACCCAAGTCGCCGTTTTGGTTTATCAAATAATGGAAGGTTTCCTAGCACACGAATCCCGAGACCCTCAGACATTTGATTCGCTGAGGATACCTTCCGCTTGACGACATCCAAAAGTGTTGGTGTGGCAATGCCCAGTAGCAGCGCCCCAAACGAGGTCATCAGGGTCAGTTGGTCCCGCTTACTGGTATCAGCCGTTTTCGGCCTTCGGACAGCCCCATCTACGCGTCGCACGCGGGGCTGATTCGCCCGAAGTTCGAGATCGAGCTTCTCCAATTCATACCCCAGTTCGCCGGTGACTTGTGCCAGGTGCACCAGTTCGTCCTGTCGCCGAACCAGATCCGCCGAATACTCTCCGATTTCTTGGACTCGAAGCGTAAGTTCGGAATACTCAGTTTGGAGTTCTTCTAGATAGTCGTCTGCTTCAATCGATTCTGCTTCCAGTCGCTCGTAATTGAGTTGCACCTCACTTTTTCTTTCACCGCGGAGTACGGCTGCCAAGATTTCGTTTCGCAGTTGTTGTGCAAAGCCAGCCTGTTCCTCCTGTAAACGAGAAATTTCGGCCAGACGCGTCTTGATGGGCTCAGCGGAGGAATCTCGATAAATTTGTTGATAAGCGTCCAGCTCAGCCTGTATCTCAGCAATGCGGGTTTGATATTGTGCGAGGTCCTCATTCTGTGCCAATTCGGCTTCAATATCCTCGGGCAGAATACTACCGGCTACCGCAAGCGCACCGACCTGCCGCTCGAATGCCCTCATTTCTCGCCGTTTTTGCACACTCTGTTCACGGATCTCGCTGACTTGCCTCCGTAAGTACAGGATTTGATCAAGCAGGAGATGCTGCGTGGCGTTGGCGGTGTCTGGGTCCGAGGTGCCAATCGTTTTAGCAAGTTCCTGTAAATCTTCACGCTTGAGTTTAAGCCGATCTGTTTTTAAAGTGTGTTGGGCTTGCATCACATCTTTTTGTTTGAGCCATGCACCCCGTTCTTCGGTGACAACTTCTTCAAGATACGCATCTGTCACCGCTTCTAAGATTTGTCTCAACTGATCCGGGTCATCCCCGCGCATGGAAATTTTAAGAATTTGTCCCCCAACGCCTTTTCTTTCTTTTTCGCTATCGGGCACCTCAATCATCAGCACACTCGCAAGATAATCGATCGGATCGATATCGTCCTCTTGCGCCTCCTTGATATACTCCAATTCCATCAGGCCGTCATTCAATGCGGTATTGAGGACGCGATAACCCCGAATGAGTGTTTCTTGGGCTTCCCAGCCGCTCTCTTCCGCATTTTGTACATCTTCAAAAATAATGGTGCTCTTTCGCGACTGCATGAAAGAGTGCGCAGTGTAGGTGACCGGAACGAGAAACCAGGTACCGAGGCCCGCAGGGATTGCAAGCAACACACCTAGAAGCAGAGCCAGTCGCCACTGCCGGCGTAATGAATTCAGGATGTCAGAAATGGCTGGAGGAGTTGTAAGGATCTTGGGGCGATTGCTGAATGGAACCAACGGGCCGCCAGGAGAGTCGACAGTCTGCATCGCCGTACCGGGACCGTTCTCCGCATCCCTGACTGGACCCAATTCGCCTTTGCTCGCTACCGGTTGCTCGTCCAGGTTTCCACCATTTTCGCCCAAATGATCGTCTTCCGGAGGTGCCATTATGGCTCCTTAATTTGTTGCTTTTTGGTTGCTCTGCTAGTAATTGATACGCACGTTTTTTCGTTGAGTTTGTCGCCCGACACCGCTTTGGGAGCGTCGCTCGCGAACCTACGGTAGTCTAGGTCAGTTTTCCGGTTTACTGCAACGAAATGACCGTTTTCTAGTTTTGTTCCACCCAAAGGCTGTTTTTCGATGATCCTGCAACCCCTTCTATGGTTGTAATCGTCATAGGGTGTAAAAACCGGACTTTATCTCACTGGACCGCCCTACTTTTATTCCCTTTCGGTCCTCCCGTCCGGTTTCCTTTTGTTGAAACTCTGGCCCTGTGACTGCCCAACTGCCGAGGGTTTTTCCTCGATAAATAGCGAGCCGAGCAGCGCAATTTCTAAATACAGAAAAAGCATGGCAAGTGGCATCATCATCAGCCCTGCATTGTCGTGAAAAACGTAGTGCACCCAATCGCTATCCTCTCCCACCCATGCGTAGGCCATCCCCGTTGATGTGATTCGCAAGGCATTCACGGCAATCGCAATTGGGATGGCGCTCAGGAAAATAACGATGCGTTCCCAGAGTGGCTTGGAAATCAACATGGCCACAGCGCCACAAAGGGCCAAAAAGACAGTTAGCATTCTCAGGCCACTACAGGCGTCGACCACGCCCATTGGGATGCCTGAAATATAGAGGATGTTGCCTTCGCGCGACGTTTCGAAATTCATTAACTGTAAGAGATAAAAACTACAAGTCGTGGCTACATTTTTCATCGGTACCAGCACGGCCTGCTGAATCCGGTGCGGCAAGGGAAACATGAAGACAAGAAAGATAATGACCGGCCCCGCCCAGCGAAAAATAGTCCATCCGCCTGCCATTAAAACGACGCCCGCCAAGCAGGGGAGAAAGGCGAGCATATCCGGGGTTTCCATTCCCAATCGCGTCGCAAACAAACGGAAGCCAAGACCCAAGATGAGCAGCACAGCCCCCCAGAGTCGTGCCGAAGGGGCAATCCTCCGGAGGCTCTCCAGATAAGATGGGTCCCATCGCATGTAGAGAAGAGCCACTGCGATT
>CAUZBD010000364.1:0-3615 GCA_963577795.1 Planctomycetota bacterium
GGCCGCTCGGTTGTAGGGGTTTTCACCACTTTTGAAATTCTTGGTTTCACTTTGCGCAGCATTCTGGTAGGTGCTGAGTGTGGTGTAGTCTGTGGCCCACTGATCCTTTGCCGGTCCGACGACCATGTAGTCTTTCAGCTGGCCGGCGGGGGTGAGCCAAATCAGGTCATCCATCGCTTGTGCACCGGACGGAGCGTGTTTCTGGTAATTTGAGGCACCCGACTGCACCGCATAGTCCTGGGAGAAATCATATTGCGCGTTGTAGCCCGCCGTTCCATTGGTGAAATCACCGCCCGAAATATAAAAGGTGGACATCTTCGCCTGGACTTTCCCATCTCGTACGCGGAACAGTGTGGGATCGGCCGCATTCGCTGCAGAGACCGTGGCAGGGATAGGGTAGAGGTGGTTGCTATGATTGCCCGATGCGGTCGGATCAAAAACATAATCCGGTGTCTGGGAGAATAGTTCGGGATAGTTCGTCTTACTGGCCGACGTATCGTCCGTTGACCAGTAGTCGCCACCGGCAAGGAATACCGAGGACCGCTGGTAATTCATCGATGTGCGTTTTGAGTCAAATCCACCACTCGACTCGTTCCAGTAGTTCCCGCCAACCTGGCCAAGTAAGTTGCCCGCTAGCGTGGGGATCAACAGGGCCGTAAAAAGAAAAACGAAGCGCCGTGCGATACGCATTGGCGTTGCCTTGCCTTGAGAAGATTTTTAAATACTTTTAAATACCATGCCCGCTTCAGCGGCCCATCATACCATGGGCCGCATTGTAGTCAGCCAAAAAATTTTCCAGGCGCGGCTCTTTCACCACTTCTTGGCCAGACTTTGAGTCTACGCGCGGCGAGCGACACCCTTTTTATCGGCACGTTTTCATGCCGATCGATTTCTGTGTCGCCGTGGCACGAGTGCCCAACTCAACAGAGCCAGTAAGATTGCAGAAGGTTCCGGGACACCGGGGATCTGTTGAAAAGGCGTACCGCCAATCCGGAGTGCGTACATGTCGTCGTCGGGGCGAAGGTTCCATGCATTGCCTGCCGTTTGACCCGCCGTGAGACCCATAGCTCCAATATCGTTAAAGCGCCAACTGCCGTTGAATTCACCCTCGGCATCGGCAATCACCCAGTAGTCGGTGTTGGCAGCCAACAGCAGCGAACCGGCATCTTGAACTGTAATTGCCTGATCGCCCATGGTGATGATGCTGTAAGGCAAGGAAAGCAGTACCGTGCCCGGCGACCCCGCTGCATCGGCAGCAATGTGTACGTTGACCAACGAGGGAACAAAAGGCTTGACGGGGTATTCGTTGACGCCCAAGCCCAGAACAACGTCGGTCAGATGATGTGCCGTTGGCCCCACGCTGAAAGACGCCGCCTGATTCACATCAGAAAACACACCCGCCTCGGGACCGATCAGAATCCGACCGCTGGCCGAAAAGGTGTCGCCCGGTCCCAGATTGTTGTAGACGACATCTGCGCGAACGCATGATGTTGTCAGCACAACGGCGAGCAGTAAAAGTGTGCGGTGCATGAGCTTCCCCGGTTGAATTTCCCCCTCAGTCTAACGCAGAGAAAGATTATCGCAAGGAATTTCAGCGCCCTTTTCACCAGTCCGCCTGCCGGGAATCGAGTGAAACACCCTGCATGAGGGCTCGCTTGTCTTTAGCTGCTTATCGCACTTTCCGCTTCGCGGCGTTTGCGGGCAGCGCGAAAAGATTGAATGCACACGATCACATAGCCGATGCATAAAACCACCATGATGACCTGATTCAGCTGCGCAAAACTATCGGCATCTTCCTTGCCCATGGTGGAGAACAGTCGCCCGCCCGCTGCCAACGCGCCCAACAGAGCAGCAAAAGCAGAAAAGTGCATCAGGTGTTTTCGTAAACTGTCGTTGAGGGCCGAAACGATCCCACAAAGGAGAATCGCAATCCCGAAAAACGCCGGGATCAATGCGGTAACACTCTTTACTTCCCCTCCGGTGTATCCGTAAAGTCCGTTGGCAATCAGTAGGATTCCAAAGATTGTCGCTGCCTTAACCATCACTGCCTCTGCTTTCATTTTATTGAAGATTTTGTAACCAACCCAATTCTCTCGAGTCCGTATTTATCGAACCGATAGTGTTTGCTCTTTCTCGCCAAATTATTCTCGTACACAGTCCACCGCATAATGTACTTTTCCTGTGGTTGTATCTCGCGTGGACGTGACTCCGTGGACTTCGTGCTCGAATCCGGGAAAGGCACTGTCAAACTCGGCGAGCAGGTTGAGAAATTCAAACAACCGCGGTGTCCGTTCTCGATCAAATCGCTCACCGGGCATGATCACCGGAATCCCGGGCGGGTAGGGCACGACCATCACCGCTGCCACGCGGCCATCGACCGCCTCTAGGGGGACTCGATCCACATTGCCACCCACCAGGGCCTTAAAAGCCGCGCTGGGCGTCATCGATTGTTCGGGGATGGTGCCATACACATCGGCCGAGACAGTCGCCGCATCGCGCTGCTTGAAAAATTGGTGCATCTCTCCACTGAGGTCCAGGATCCGCATACCCGCATAGCGATCCCGGTGCTGATGGAAGAGGTCCGGGAGCACATCCTCCAAACGATTATTGCGATCAAAGTGTTTTTTAAAACGAAATAATTCAGAAAGCAGTGTGCCCGATTTGCCGCGACTGATACCGATAGAAAAGAGGACGAGGAACGCATAATTCCCGGTTTTTTCGACCACGATTCCTTGTTGCTGGAGAAACGCGCTGATGATCGCGGCGGGGATTCCGTCGTCCTGCCACTTGCCGGCAACGTCCAGACCCGGGGTCATGACGGTCACCTTGGTGGGGTCGAGCATCACGAATCCGTCGCGGAGGCCCTCGTAGCCGTGCCACTCGGCGTCTGGATGCAGCATCCAGAAGGAGGTATCGGCAGTCACATCATCGCGCTCCGGTAGGGCAGTGGAGGCCAGGGGCGCGGTCGCATGACGCATCCCTCGTTTTTCGATGTTTGGTGGCTGGAAGAGCGTAAACCACCAATCATCAGTCTTCTCTGCTTGCGTTGCGTCGATCTCGCTCATTTTGCGCCGGAACGTAACGGCCTCTTCAATGGCATCCTGCAGCAGGGGTCGTCCCTGTCCGTGCTGCATCATGCGCGTTGCCACGTCCAGCGATGCAATCAGTCCGTATTGTGGGGAAGTCGAAGTATGCATCATGAATGCTTCATTAAAGCGTTCATGATCGACTTTTCGATCCTCGGGAACTTGCCGATCACGAACATGCAGCATCGAACACTGCGAGAGCGCAGCCAGCAGTTTATGGGTTGATTGTGTGGCGAACACGACCGGCGCATCTTGTTTTTCTCCATCACCGTGCATCCCATAACGCCCGGCATACACCTCGTGGAAGCGGGCATAGCCGTACCAGGCTTCATCAAAGTGGAGGTTCTTGGTCAGTCCTGCGAGAGAATTTTCTACGAAAATCGCATCGTAACAGAGTCCATCGTAGGTGGAGTTGGTCAACACGGTCATCGCCAATTGGTCCGGTCCGTCTCCATCGATCAGCGGACATTCTTTGAGTTTGGCGCGTATCGATGCTTCGGTAAATTGTTCGGCAGGAACCGGGCCGATA
>CAUZBD010000365.1:0-3598 GCA_963577795.1 Planctomycetota bacterium
TCAGATCACGCGTTATCGAGTCCCCAAGCAAAAGACCGCAACTGCCCAAGTCGCACAAGAAATGCTTGTCGCGCTCACCGAGCGTGATGGAGAGGTTTATTTCTTTAAAACTGCAGGGCCAACCGATCGCATCGAACGCCATCGTGGGCTGGTTAGAAAATTTCTCCAACAACTTCAATTCCCTTCCGACGGAAAGGCGTCCCCGACGTGGCAACTACCTCAGGGTTGGTCTGAACGGAAAGGGTCGGGAATGCGCATCGCAACCATCACCCTCGACAAACCGCCCCAGGCGCTCGAACTGGTCGTATCTTCACTCCGGCAAACCAATCCCGACTGGAATGCCTACCTGGCAAGTAATCTCAATCGATGGCGACGCCAAATGGGATTACCATCGCTGGAAGAGAAAACAGCTGTCCATTCTTTTGAGACGTTGACTGCTGGCGGGCAAACGATTTACTTGGCTCAAATCAAAGGGACGCAGGCACCGCCTTCCCAACCCTCTTTCGGCGGGTTCGGTCAGCCGAACGCGTCATCGACGGGATTCGATACGGCCCAAGTGCGAGGTACACCTTCGCCCGAATGGAAACCGGGCCCGGTCACAGGGATGCGCAAAGCCTGTTTTCGCATGCAAACCGATGGTCAATCGCTGGAGGTGACGGTCATCCCCGCAGGCGGTAATCTATTGGCGAATGTGAACCGCTGGCGAGGACAACTGGACCTTGCGCCCATCAACGAGGAACAATTCGGAAAGAGCGTCGTCGATGTGAAGGCAGGAAATATAACAGGAAAATACGTTGCTTTACTGGGCTCAAGTGAAACAATCCTCGTGGCTGTCTTTCCTGCGACCGGGGGCGGCAGTTGGTTCGTGAAACTACGAGGCAATCAAGACCTTGCGAAGAAGCAGGCGGCGGCGTTCAAAACGTTTGTTGCATCGCTTCGCTTCGGACCAACTTTTCAATAATTTATTTCTGATCACCAAATTTTAGACACGGATTTGCAGAGAACAGCCCGGATGAGTCAATCAGTCAAAGAGCTACGGACGTCCCGCGGTAGGCGTGAGACCCTTTTACGGGTTTTTGCCCCACTCGCCTCATTACGACTGACTGTAACGCTCTTTGCATTAGGCATTTTCATTATCCTCGTCGGTACATTGGCCCAAACTCAAAAGAATATGTGGGATGTGCGGGCTGATTATTTCCATACTTGGTGGACCTGGATCGAACTGCAAGTTTTTTTTCCGGCGGCATGGTTTCCCAATTGGCAACAGGTCGGAGGCGGATTTTATTTTCCTGGCGGAAAAATGATCGGTTTTACCATGGCGATCAATTTACTTACTGCACATCTGGTTCGTTTTAAAGTCCAGGCGAAAGGTAACGCCCTCTTTTTAGGGACGCTCCTCCTTTTCGTCGGCGGACTCTTTGTCTATCTCGTCGTATCGGGAGGTGGTCTCAATCAACAGACACAATCCGGCCAAGAAACCAACTGGAGCACTGTCTGGCTCTTTTTTAAACTGATTCTTTTGGTACTTACGCTCACTGGACTGGGAGCGGTGGCTTATTTTGCACAGCAGGGACATTATCGCTCAGCCCTTTTCTGGATACTTAGTCTCCCAGTACTCCTTTCGGCAGGAATCGTGTTCTGGGTTCTCCTCTCAGGGGAAGAAGCATATCTGGGAGACGCTGGAATGCGTATTCTTTGGCAACTGATGCTCGCTGAGGGTGCCGCACTCGTCTGCTTGGCTGGCTGCCTTCTTGTCTTTAAACGGCGGGGAGGCGTGGTGCTATTACACGCTGGGCTCGCCTTGATTATGTTCGGCGAATTAATGGTCGATCTCTATGCGGTCGAATCGCGCGTCACGCTGGCTGAAGGTGAAACAGCAACCTATGCTGCGGACAGCCGGTTTTCCGAACTGGCCATCGTCGATCGTTCCAACGAAAAAGTCGATGATGAAGTCGTGGTTCCCCAGTCGATGCTGCGCGGGAAACAAAACATACAGCATCCTTTTCTTCCTTTTGATATCGTCCCGGTACGGTTTCTTGCCAATACGCAAATGAGCCAGAAACCCGACTCTTTCGGTCGTCGCGGTGTGATGTTGCCCACCGTAAACGAGGCGGGCGAAGATTTTAACAATCCAGCCAATCGCGGGGCAGGGCGGACATATGCGGCGATCGAGGCAGCCAAAGGAAGTGGAACCGACGCCCAGCAAGTCGAGGACGTCCCAGCTTTGTATATTGAATTCAAGAGAAAAGATTCTAATGAATCGCTGGGCACGTATCTTTTCACGTCATTACTGAAAGACCAGCCGATTGAAATCGACGGGAAACCTTATGATGTCGCACTTCGCTACAAGCGAATCCATAAACCGTTTACGCTCCGATTGGACGAAGTCCGCAAGGATGATTATCTCGGCACCAATATTCCGCAGAATTATTCGTCGCGGATTCGATTATTAGATCCTGAGCGGAACGTCGACCGAAGTATCAAGATTTGGATGAATAACCCGCTGCGTTATGCGGGGGAAACCTATTATCAGAGTGGCTACAACGAGCTCGGTCAAAAAAAGTTCAGTACGCTTGCTGTAGTAACCAACATGGGCTGGATGATCCCCTATGTGGGCTGCATGCTCGTGGCAACGGGATTACTTGCACACTTCTCGATTACGCTCACTCGCTTTTTGAAAAGACAGGCTACCAACTACACCACGGACTCGGACCGCGATACTCGAGTCCCCCAATCGAAGTGGGGGATGATTGTATTTCCCACCGTCTTGCTGCTTGTCGGGATCAGTTGGATAGCCACGCGGGCAGTGCCCCGCGCGGAAAAACCAGGTGATTTTCAGGTGGATGCCTTTGCGGCACTGCCGATTATCTATCAAGGCCGAGTCAAACCATTTGACACTCTTGCGCTCAATAGCCTGCGGATCATCTCTGAAAAGGCGACATTCAAAGACCTAGAAGGAAAAACGCAGTTCGCACAGAAATGGTTGCTCGAAACGATCGCACATACGCCCGACTCGATGGATTTTCGAATCTTCCGAATCGCAAATTTTGACCTGCTTCACACGCTCGGGATAAGCAGAAGAAAAGGCTATCGCTACGCCTACAACGAACTTGCGCCCAAACTGGATGTCTTCAAGCAACAGGTAGCGCTTGCCCGCAAGGCCGGCGATAAAAATGTCTCTCTCTATCAGAAGAAAGTCCTGGAACTCAACAATAAAATTGAACTTTTCCTAGCGATCCGAGAGGCGCATCGGATCCCTGACCAAACGGGGCCGAGTGTAGCTTTGCAAGCCCTCACGATGGCGAGCGTCGCTGCAGAATTGGCCGACTCCAAGGCACCTCGAGCGATACCCTCCCGTTCGGATGATCGGCAATGGGAGCCGCTCACCACAGCGCTGACGGCGAACTGGGTTCGCCAGATCGCGGATGAAAAGAAGATTAATTCCACCAACCAACTTGCAGCAGAACTAATCCGTGAAGTTTTTTCTGAACAATACATCGAGCAATTAGTCCAGGATCGCATTGTGCAATTGATCGAGCAGATCGTTCGTAGCCAGAATCCAAATCTTTCGTCCAAAGAACTTCGGCAATCTGCACTC
>CAUZBD010000366.1:0-3592 GCA_963577795.1 Planctomycetota bacterium
TTTTTGGCTTACGGGTCGTTCTTTTGCTATCTGCATGGCGACCCAAACCGCATGTGAAGTTTCAATCGCAGCGAGTATTCCCTCAGTTTTTGCCAGGGCATCGAATCCCGTTAAGGCATCATCATCCCGGCAGCAGTCGTAGCGAACGCGTCCAGTCGCTTTCCAATAGCTGTGCTCTGGACCGACCCCCGGGTAGTCCAACCCGGCAGAAATCGAATGGACATCGCACGTTTGACCATCATTGTCCTGCATCACGTAGCTATAGCTCCCATGAAGGACTCCCGGTTTTCCATAGGTGAGTGGTGAGGCATGATCTCCAGGGTTGCTGGACCGGCCTCCCGCTTCAATACCAACAAGTTCTACATCGGCATGATCAATAAAGGGGTAGAACATCCCCGCCGCGTTGCTGCCACCACCGACACACGCCACAACAACATCCGGTAGCGATCCTATTTGCGATTGGGACTGTTGTATTGTTTCTTGACCAATTACGGACTGAAAGTCGCGAACGATCAAGGGAAAAGGGTGTGGGCCGACTACGGAACCAAGGATGTAGTGCGTATCTTTCACCGAAGCCATCCAGTCGCGCATGGCTTCGTTGATGGCATCGCGGAGTGTTCGCGAACCGCTGTTCACACCACGTACTTCAGCGCCGAGGAGCTTCATGCTGTAGACATTAGGGGCCTGTCGCCGGATGTCTTCTTCCCCCATATAGACGGTACAGGGTAGCCCAAAGTGAGCACACGCTGTTGCAGTTGCGACACCATGTTGTCCGGCTCCCGTTTCTGCAATCACACGCGTTTTCCCCATTCGACGTGTAAGGAGTGCTTGGCCGAGCGTATTGTTGATCTTGTGGGCGCCCGTGTGATTGAGGTCCTCTCGCTTGAGGTAAATTTGCGCACCACCGCATTTTTTAGTCAATCGAGACGCATGGTAGAGAGGAGATGGCCGACCGACATAATGTTTCAGCAGGCTGCTCAGTTCATTCTGAAAGACAGCATCTTCACGCGCTTGGTGATATTCGGCTGCTAATTGATCAAGGGCTGGTGTGAGTGTTTCTGGGACATAGCGTCCGCCAAAATCTCCAAAACGACCAGCTTCGTTGGGAACTACAGGGGAAGTTTTCATGACATAATAAGTATAGTAAGGTTCTCCGCACCAAGGATGCTTTGGTGTCCGAAATACTCGAATTCCTATCAGAGCGAGCATAGGCCGGTCGGCTTCAGTTGTCGAGTCGGGACTTATGGATCCTGGAGTGCTTTGCCGACCCGAGTCTTACCGTCGGAGTTTGTTTCTGGTCCCCATAAAGCAGGATGGATATGCGTGGAAAGTAGGCCTCATTTCCAAGGGCATCGCCTCGGTTAGATTCTTGTATCTACCAGGAATCGATTGACTGGAAGTTTTAGCGCGTGCAGTGCAGTGCAGTGCAGTAAGGCGTTGCCGAACGGTAGTGGCCTGTGCTACAATTTCGGCGAAGCTTAAGAGGGTGGGCAACATGTGTCGCCATGCAGCACTTGGTTTGTATTTTCTTGTGTGTACAGCATAAAAATCGGCTCAATTACAAGGGAGATTTGATCATGGCAGACAGAAATTATTTGTTCACCAGTGAGTCCGTAAGTATGGGGCATCCGGACAAGTTAGCAGACCGTATTTCTGACGGTGTTCTTGATGCGATTTTCGAGCAGGATCCCCACAGTCGCGTCGCTTGTGAGACAATGGTCACAACGGGTATTGTCGTGATCGCGGGCGAAATTACGACCAAGGCAGTGATCGATTACCCGGAGGTTATCCGCGATGTAATTCGAGAGGTTGGTTATACGGACGACCAAATGGGAATCAATGCAGACACGTGCGCGGTCATGGTATCGATCGATAAACAAAGTCCTGATATTGCCCAGGGTGTAGATGATGATTTAGATAGTGGTAAGGATGTGGGCGCTGGTGATCAAGGGTTGATGTTCGGTTACGCTTGCGATGAAACCGAAGAGATGATGCCACTGCCGATTGCTCTTTCGCATCGCATTTTAAACCGCCTGACAAAGGCGCGTCAGGATGGTGAGGTTGACTGGTTGCGTCCCGACAGCAAAAGCCAAGTCACCGTCGAATACGAAGGTGATACGCCAGTCCGCATCGACACGGTCGTCGTTTCCACGCAGCACGCGCCCGAAGTGAGTTTGGCAGAAATACAGGATTTTGTGGTCAAAAAAATCATCATGCCCGTATTGCCAGCAGAACTCGACAAGGGGGACATCACCTACCACATTAATCCTACGGGACGCTTTGTGGTTGGTGGTCCGCACGGAGACTGCGGGCTGACGGGGCGCAAAATCATCGTCGATACGTACGGCGGGTGGGGTAGGCACGGCGGAGGCGCATTCAGCGGAAAGGATCCCACCAAAGTGGATCGAAGCGCCGCGTATATGGCGAGGTACGTGGCAAAAAATATTGTTGCTGCTCGGCTTGCCAGTCGTTGTGAGGTCCAGTTTGCTTATGCGATCGGTGTTGCTGAACCAGTCAGTGTGAACGTTGATACACAGGGAACGGGCCAGATTGACGATACGCGACTTTGTGAGTTGGTTCGAGAACATTTTGAATTAACCCCACGGGGGATTATCGAATATCTCGATCTTCGACGCCCGATTTATCGGCAGACCGCGTCGGGCGGACACTTTGGTCGTTCAGAACCTGAATTCACGTGGGAAAACACGGATCGTGCTGCGGCGCTCGCAAAGTCGGCCGGCTTGGTTGATCAAGCTGCCCAATAGTAGAGGCGACTACTGAAAAGGATAAAGGCCGGGCATGGAGGCATCTGGTTTGATAGCGGCAGCTTGCCGATCAAGGGCTGCCAGTTTTCTGGGGGATCTGTTCCCCTGGTTCCGGGCTCCGTTGGTGGCCACAACCGTCTGTACTGCAACCCTGTTGTTTGCGTTTTCTGGTTTGGTTGCTATGCGTCGCTTTTGGGGAGGTCTTCAATCGGCTCCAAGTCTCCCGGCACTCGTTGCGGTGGGGTTCATGTTAGCCGTACTTTCCTCTGTCGTGCACTGCGGAACGCAGTTGCTCTGTCATAAGGATTCCGCAGTCTATCGCGCGGCACAGGGGTTGTTGCCACTGAGTCTTGCTCTAGCCGTCTTCTCTATTTGCCTTCCGGGTAGTTCAGTGTTTGCGATCTTACTTATCGTGGTGGTTCTTGGGAGTGAAGAATTATTCTGGCTTGTCCGTCCAGCCCTGCTTCGAGATCGAACGAATCGGCGGCCTGCGAAGAGACAGCCCGACCCTGTGCAGATTGTGGTACATGAAAATAAACAGGCGGCAGGCAAGGATTTTGTTGCCGATTTTTCACCGGAGGTTATTCGCAGGATTGAGCGGGCACGCGGACCTGCGGGCGAAGATATTTGTCGGGGACAGATTCGCTCGGAATTTTTTCCGGGCCAACGAACGGCAGAGATTCATCTAGAATTTTGTCCACCGTTTCATACAAGTCCTGTGCTGCATATCGAACAGATCGAAGGACCAGAGGCACTCGTGAAAGCGACGCAGGTTCTTCCCTACGGTGCGCGGTTGGAGGTCCGACTTGCCCGCAGTGGATCCGAGC
>CAUZBD010000367.1:0-3582 GCA_963577795.1 Planctomycetota bacterium
GCGGAATTTGTGCTCGCGAGCGTATCGAATTTCCGCACGCTGGGGACCATGCGACCGCGTCAAAGCGTGAGCATCCACCCGATTGACCCCAGGCCGTCTGGACTTTACGATGGCTTGCCTGTCGCGCAATGGGCCCGCGATAACTGCGGTTCTGATTTATTTTGGCTCACACATAAACCTTGCTCAACGTCGCAGAAGTTAAATCCGCTTTGGATTTCTCCTGTCGGTGTGCCGAAGGTAAGGAGGCGTATCCAATGGCCGATGTTTTGGTCAAACAATTAGTTGAAGCGGGGGTCCACTTTGGACACCGGGCGAGCCGCTGGAACCCGAAGATGGGTCCCTATATCTACGGCCGTCAGAAGCTCATTCACATTATCGACGTTCGTGAGACGGTCCGCGGACTACTCCGAGCCCGCAAGTATTTCAAGCAGGTTGCTGCCAGCGGGAGTCTCATCCTCTTTGTCGGAACGAAGCGGCAGGCATCCGATACGATCGAGCGAGAAGCAGCCCGCTGCGAAATGCCTTTTGTTTCCCAGCGATGGCTTGGTGGCACATTAACAAATTTCAGAACGATTCGTAGCCGACTCAGTCGCCTAGAAGAACTCGAAGAAATTCTAGGGGGGGACAAAATTCAAGATTACTCGAAAAAGATGCAGTCTTCGCTTTTACGCGAAAAGCGGAAAATGTTTCAAAATCTAAATGGTATTCGTGGAATGAATCGATTGCCCGAATGCCTACTGGCGATTGATCCGAATAAGGAACGCAATTCCATTCGAGAAGCTACCAAGTTGGGGGTGACAACGGTTTCTTTAATCGATACCGACTGCGATCCTGACTTGGTGGATTTGCCCATCCCGGGTAATGATGACAGCATCCGAAGTGTTGAACTCATTATCCGTATCTTGGCGGATGCCATCCTTGAGGGCAAAGCAGAGGCGGCAGTCGATGAACATGTGCAAGCTGAGGGCAGCACGCCCGAAGCTCCGAAGAAAAAAATCGACGTTACCGGAGCAAGCAAGGCAGGGGCAAACAAGACCGGGGCAAAATAGCCGAGAGAACTTGAGCAGTCGTATCTTGAGCAGTCGTATATAGTGGTGATCAAACGAACGCTATTTGTCCTACGGATGCGTAAAAATAGGCTATTTGCTTTTTGAGGAATCTGAGGAGTTGAACTACTTATGGCTCAAATAACCGCAGCGGCAGTCAAATCGTTACGTGAGCGCACGGGACTACCGATGATGGATTGCAAAAAAGCGCTCAGTGAAACGGGGGGTGATGAAGAAGCGGCAGTGGAATCGCTGCGAAAAAAAGGTATTAAAACCCAAGAAACAAAAATGGGGCTCCGGGATACCTCATCTGGGCGAATGGGTATTTACACTGATTTCGATGGTGGTGTGGCTACCATGGTCGAACTCCAGTGCGAATCGGCTCCCGTCGCACGTCACGAAGAATTTATTGCCTTAGCGAATGATCTGGCAAAGCAGTTGGCTACTGGTCCCGGGGCGGAAACACCTGATGAACTCCTTGACCAGCCATCGCCGAGCATCGAAGGATCTACCCTTCGTCAACAAAAAGATGATCTCTATAACCGTATTCGGGAAGTGTTCAACCTCAGCCGCATTCTGAGAATCGATGGTTCCTGCGGTGGGTATGCGCATCATTCAGGTGTGACGAAAGGGGTACTCTTGCAAGTCGAAGGTGGTGATTGCGAATCGGCAAAGGACATCAGCATGCATATTGCCGCGATGAACCCGGGCGCAGTGCGGAAGGAAGATCTCGACCCCGGCCTGGTGGAAAAAGAGCGTGAAATTCTCTCCGAGGCGGCTCGCAAGGAAGGGAAGCCAGAGCAGATTATTGAAAAAATGATCGATGGACGAATGCGGCAGTTTTACGCCCAGCAAGTTTTAGAGGAGCAACCTTTTGTCAAAGATGACAAGCAGACCGTGGGTAACTATTCCAAGGCAGCAAATATGAAGTTGTTGGATTTTGTCCACTGGGAGTTGGGCAACGATTGATCGCTCAGCAATAACTTACCGAGGATCGTCACACTTAGCGTATCAACATCAAAACGCATTGGCTCCTCTAATCTCGAAAGGTCGGTAGCAAGCATGGCCAATCAGAAAGATGCCCTTAGAACCGGCGAGAGACAATACCGTCGCGTAATCCTCAAGCTGTCTGGCGAAAGTTTTTGCGAAGAAGGACAGCGGGGAATCAGCATGGAGGCGGTGACGCATGTTGCCGGGCAGACGTATAAGGCGGCAAGTCAGGGTGTCCAGATCGCAATTGTCATCGGCGGTGGAAATATTTTACGTGGGGCCCAATTTACTGCAGGCAACACGGTGATCCAGGAAGCCACCGCCCATTATATGGGCATGCTGGCGACGGTGATCAATGGGCTCGCACTCCAAGACGCACTGGAATCACTCGGATGTGAGACGCGATTGCTAACCGCTATCCGTATGGATGGTGTTGCAGAACCCTATATCCGTCGTCGAGCTAGACGACACCTGGACAAAGGACGCATCGTAATTCTTGCGGCCGGGACGGGGAGTCCCTTCGTCACAACCGATACGGCCGCCGCGCAGAGGGCTTTGGAACTCGAAGCCGATGCGTTGCTCAAGGCAACACGCGTCGACGGTGTATACAGTGATGATCCGGAAAAGAATCCTCATGCGGTCCTTTATCGCGAACTGAGTTACGATGCAATTCGCGAACAGAATCTGAGGGTGATGGACTCCACTGCAATTGCACAGTGCATGGAACACCAAATGCCGATTGTCGTCTTTAACTATAAAAAAGAAGGGTATATTGAACGCGCTGTCCGCGGTGAATCAGTGGGCACGCAAGTCAGTAGCCACGCTGTCGTCAAACAGAGTTCTTAAACACAGGAACTCTTCTGGCGCGTTGGCAGGACCTGAGGCGAAGGATAAATAGTATGGATGGTGATGATATCCTGCTCGACGCCGAAGAACGGATGGAAAAGACCGTCGACCGTTTGAAGCACAATTTGGCTGGCATCCGTACCGGAAGAGCGAATCCGGGGCTTGTCGACACCCTTCGCGTCGATGCCTATGGCTCTCCAACTCCGCTGCGGCAATTGGCGAATGTCGGCGCTCCGGAACCCACGCAAATTGTGATCCGACCCTTCGACCCGACAACCATTAAGGACATTGAAAAGGCGATTTTAGCGTCCGATCTAGGCTATAATCCACAAAGCGATGGAAGATTGATTCGAATCAATGTCCCGCCGCTTTCGGGTGAAGTGCGGCGAAAAATGGTGATGCGGATCAAGGAACTGGCAGAGGAGGGGAAAGTTTCGATCCGGAATATTCGCCGAGATGGAAACAAGGCGGCCGATACGGCTGAAAAAGAAAAAGTACTCAGTGAAGACGAACGAGAATCGTTGAAGGAAGAGATTCAGGAGTTGACCAAAAAATATGAAACTATTGTGGTCGAAACTGCGAAAGTCCGTGAAACGGAAGTCCTCGAAATTTGAGGCCCAATACCTGTTCTCCGACTGGTGTTTAGGATGGTTCTAAATCGAAGAGAGTGCCTCCGCTCGGCAGGCCTAATGGCAACGGG
>CAUZBD010000368.1:0-3574 GCA_963577795.1 Planctomycetota bacterium
TTCATTGTCGTAGGACCAGCTGAACTTTTGAAGTTCAGCGTATGTAAAGTCGTCTTCCTCGAGATTGAGTAGGCAAAGGTGTCCGGCATGGGAAGAGGGAAATCCGGAAACTTCCACATCGTAACGCATCAAGTAATGCGGCTTGGATAGCTCGTCGAGTTTTCCTGAGAAGAACTGTTTTTGGTGATACCAGCAGGGACCCCAGGAAAGGACACAACCCACGTTGAGGTCCTCACCTAAAATGTGGCGCATCATCGCCGCCGGGTCGACTCCCTGTTCCGGGGCATCGTAGTGTGCACATCCTGCTGCATGGATATGGTGGTCACCCGAGTACCAGGCCTTATCCGCAAGATGGATCCAACGGAGGAGATGGAACGTTTCGGTGTGGCTGTCGCTGGCGGGAACGACGATATCCTTGTTGAGAACGCGGTATTCGGGGCCTCGCGTATAGGTCACCGCATACTTGCCAGGGGGCAGAGAAACCGTTTCCCCGTCGTGACGATAGATCTGGTCGTGGAAAAAGAAATCAGGAGCCATCCGCTTTGACCTTGCTGGATAGACGCGCCCGGCAGCATCTCGAAAGATAAATTGGCCTGTGGTTGGCTCGCCATCGTGATCGTAGACGCGAAGCGTTACGGGTACCGCTGGTTTGCAGTCAAAGAGTATGGGCACATCGCTTCGGAACCCAAGGTCCTGGGTTCCTTGCCCCACGTTGAACGACAGCGTCGCTTCGCGTGGACCGCTGTCTCGGCTGTAGAGCAACACCACGCGGTACTCAACTTGCAAGCCGCTCAGGGTCGGTTTGAGTGGAGGCTTATTGTAGGTGTCCATACTGAGCCAGCGGTCACGAAGTTGCTTTGGCGTGAATGGATTATTTGGCTCACTTAAGTTGGTGGATCTCCGGAAAACAGGAGCGGCATTGGAGCTTTCAATTTTAAGCGGTGCGGTTACGCCGGCTCGATTGTGCACCTTTACCAAGAAGACGGTCCAGCCATTCTGGATCAGAGTGGGTTGAGAAATACCGGCCGACGCCTTGACGCGACTTTCCGGGTTGATTGTGACAAAAGCGAGCACGAGGGGGTCGAGGGTCTTTTGAATCGCAGTCACCATTTTTGCTTCGTCTGATTCCTGTAAGGCGGAATCGAGAGCCTGTTGACGCTCTGGGGTAAGGGGTTGCCCAAGGAATCGCAACGCCTCGGAAATGCGAACTACCTGCGCGCTAAGTGGTTGAGAAGCTACGCCTCCGATGACGGGGATATTTTCAGCCAACGCCAGAGAGGCATAACTGATCGTTGATAGCACAAACAGAGTGCTTAGTAGAACGCGTATCATTTTAAGGTCTCCAGTTATTTCCCGTCCCGAGCATAAAGATGAACCCTATTTTAAGTTATTCGGCGAATCTTTCACGGGGGTCGGGGAAATTTGTCTACACTGGGTCGGTCATGCGATTTGTACTTCTCTTTAGTTTGTTCTTGGCTGCTGTCAGCGTAAACGCTGGCACCTATCAAAGAGTGGACGGTCACCGCGTCCAACTAAAAAATGTTGACGGCACACCACACAAAAGGCAGGGACATGTCGGGCCTGGGGGGAACCTGCGGTGGGCCGATCTACGGAATGCCAGCTTGAGGCACGGTAACATGTGCTTTGCAGATCTCCGCAACGCGAATCTCGAAAAGGTTGATTTATGTGCCGCCGATTTACATGGGTGTTCTCTCGGCGGGGCTTCACTGACAGGGGCCAACCTCAAGGACGCCCACCTGGGGGGAGCGGAGTTGGATGGTGCGGACCTTCGTGGTGTTACAAATTGGCAGAGTGCCGATTGGAGAAAAGCCTATTACACGGAGGGAACCGAGCCGCAGTGGCCGGATGGTATGGACGCAAAAAAAAAGGGAATCCTCAGAAAGAACCTTCCTTTGGGGACCAAAGAATAGCTAGATTTTCTCGGCACTCCTTGACTGGGTATGCCGCAAGACCAGAGTCCATACAATGGAACACAGATAGTTTATTCCGGGAGACCAGTTTCAATAGACGCTCCCCCCAAAGTAAGGGTTCTTGTCGATCTATTTCTACGATAATCTGGGAGTAATAAATAGTCTCGCGCACTTCAATCATCAGGCGTGCTTTGCTCATGAACGCAAAAATACTTTTTATTGTGTCTGTTGCCTTTGTTTTATTGTTGAACGCGGGTTGGGTTTGCGCTGTTGAAATTGTGCAAACCGGGAACTTCGGCATTCAAAATACAAATTGGACAGACGTTGCCACCGTCGATAAATTCGACGGTACGCTCGGCACACTTCAAGCGGTAGAAATGGGCGTCAGCGGATCGATCATCGCTAATGCGGGCTACGAAAATTTGGCCACTGTGGCGAATGATATCACGCTCGAGGCTGGCGCTATTATCACGGGTACTGTTGACGCAATGAGCATTGGCTTCAGCCTTTCGATTGCACCCAATCACCTGGGCTATTTTAACGGAGTGCCCGCACATGATGGTGCGACTGATTTTGGGGGAACATCGGGCGAGCTGTTTGTGGGATTAAGCGGATCTGCGACGGACGTTCTTTACAGCAGTGCGTTCCATCCTGTTGTTGAGGCGCTGCTGCTACTCGATTTCACTGATGCGAATGGGCCGGCAGGCGGACTTGATACGCTACAGATTACTGTCGATGCTAATGGCAACAGTCAGGCAAGCGATACGCACGGAAATGTAGCGAGCTTTTTTCAAACATCCGCCGAGGGTGAATTCGCGCTGAAATACATCTATCAATCGTCTGTTGTCGGGGCGAGTACACCAGAGCCGACCGCTCTGATGATGGTTTTGTTCGGATTGCTGGTAGGTGGCTTGTTTAGGCCACGCGCTCGGGCTCAGCGATAATAAATTTGTCGCATTGGTAGACGTGGCACCCTCGACACCACGTAATTTACAGGCAATTTCTAGGATTCGCTGGCATCTTCCTCGACAGCGGGCGGTTCTGGTGCTCCTCCCGTAATCTGTTCCAGCGTAATTCGAGATTCCACTAAACGGACGATTGCACGGATCGACTGGTAATCATAATTGCAGTCATCGAGCACAAAAGTTTTCAGGGTGCCCCCAGATCGATACCGGACCTTTGCAATGCCTTTCTTATCCCAGCGTTTTTTATCGAACGATTCTATTTGCGCAAATGCTAAATCGTCTCGGCGCGAATTGCGAAGTCCACTGCCGTTTCCTTCGATCCAGCTCTTTCTCTTACGTACCAATGAAATAAGAAAAAATAGACTAAAGGGTAGGATTCCCCCAGCCATATAGAACTGCTGGTCGATCGCATACGGATTCTTGGGTTCACCCGGATCGTCATCTGACCAATGCTGTTGCTCGCATATTTGCTTCCAGGCCGCGTCCAGGCGGGAGGCAGTCTGCGCGATCACATCCTCCTTCGAGGTTGAGTACTCATCTGGCGCGTTAAGTATTTTGACAAGTTGTTTGCGCAATGTGGAGCGATATCGGAGTCGATCGGGTTCGTCAATCTTATCGCTCGCCTCGAGAGGAACATGCTGATACAGCCAGGCGAGTTGGAGGAAATAAGTATTTTGT
>CAUZBD010000369.1:0-3574 GCA_963577795.1 Planctomycetota bacterium
CATCGTCTTCGATATCGTCGTGGACAAGAGACGCTTTGTGAAAAGTTTCAATGGAAAGCGCAGTTCTACGAACTTCATCTGAAAAAGCATCACAGGAGGCTGCACCATCGGCCTGTGTGGCTTTCCCGCCACTGACCGCATCGTAGGTCGCCAGTGTGATAAAGGGTCTTGAATGTTTTCCGCCACGGGCGAGAAAGTCGTAGGCAATTGCTTCGGTCCAAGCGATGGGATCCTGCTTGTCTTTCGGACCCTCGATCGTCGCTTCTTGATTACGCACTCGCGGCGCAAGTCGCTCGAGTTCGTCACTTTGGAGCAATCCCCCCGCGGCCCGCATCAAGTGTAAGTAGCTCCGTGTTTGCGCGGGCTTGACTTGCTGCTGGGTGCTGATCATTTCAGAAACCCAATCTTCGTCTACCGAGGTATTACGACAGTCGCTTGAATGAAGCGGAACCGCCATGCAGGGAATGCCGGCGAGTAAGATTTTATCGATCGCCTTTTCCAGCACGTTCAGACAGGCGACCCCTAAAATAGCATCCACATAGCCCCCGATAATAATTTTCAGGACAATCGGTGAGCCTTCTGCTACAAGTACCTTGTAGCCGAGATCTTCAGCACGCGCTCGAAAGTCGGCAATGCTGCAGGCCCCACATTGACGACAGTCGAGGCCAAACTCATCGTAGTCTGCTGGACACCCTTCGGCGTGCTTGAGGCAATGCGGCAATAAAAGGAGTCGCCGGGAATAGGGGGTTGCGGCAACCTGTTCTCGCCAAAATTCAGACGAAAGCAGAACCATCGTCCAGCCCACGTAGCCCTCTGGCTGGTTGAGTTCGGTGAGAATTTGACGCGCATGGCCCTCAAGCTTTTCCTTACTTAAGGGGTTTGATTTATCTATAACCGCAGCGAGTTTCTGGCATTGCTGGCGAATCTGCTCACGCAACGCACTTGTGGGCGGCACCAGTTTGAGGTGGCTCGTCTTGGGGCGATTGAGGCGTTTGCGACCGGTCGTCGCATCGGTTTCACTTGACGTTGGTACCAGGGTGTCGCTCAATGTATCTCTCAGCCGCGCGTCTTTTCCAGCACGCGGTTGTCACGGTGCGAGGAGGGGGGCAGGGGGTCGGTCGCAAATATACGAATCGCAGTTGCGAGTGCCGAAGTTGCAAAAATCAACGGGTACAGTCTCTCATAATACCAAAGCTTCGCAAAGTAGAGCCCAATCGGCACCGCCTGTTCGTGGCCCCCCCGTTCGATGCTATCGGTGAGCCATGCAAGTCCTTTATGGACCATGTGTTGCACCGAAGGGTCGCTTTTGAGTCTTGGATGGCTCATTAAGGCCTCCAAGGCCAACGAGGTTTCTTCCACACTGGAGGGTTCGTGCGGCAGACCTTTGGCGATGTGACGACCACTTCCGCCCCAACCTCCCCCAAGATCCTGGGCCGAAAGCAACCAGTCCCAACCCCGCTGCGCATGTGGACTTTCGAGTCTCCCCGTATCGCGGTAGGCCATCAACACCCGCGCGGTACCATAGAAAGGATTGCTTTCGTCTGCTTGCGCTTGGTTGCCGAACCAGAGCGGAATCCAGCGGCCGTCTTCTTGCTGCGCCGATTCCAAAAATTCAAATCCTCTTTCAATTGCCCCCTCGATTTGTTTTGTCCGCGCATGTTCAACAGCAGAGTTGGTTGAAGCTGCGGTATCGGAAAGATCTTTCCAACATGTTAAGGCTCGGATGGCGTGTGCTGTCAGATCAGCTCCGCTCCGATCGAAGGGCAACTTTCCCCAGCCACGACAAAAAGTCGGCCAGCCACCATCCTCATTTTGAAGTTTTAAAAGCCAATCGCTCCCCAGGTTTGCTGCTAGATAAATTGGCTCGCTGCTATTGCCATTCGATGGTGCATCCGCTGTTGAGGGGGATTCTGCATGCGGTGGCCGGTCCAATGTTTGCCGTTCAAGGAGTGCCCGCATCGCGAGTAGCGCAGCTGCGGTATCGTCTACGTCTGGCACACCCCCACTCCGTTCGGTCCAGGACCATCCCCCGGGAAGAGCCCCCGTGTAGGGATGCTGATTGATCTGTTGCCGTGCCAGGAGCCACTGGCCAACCGCCGAAGGTGAAAAATCATCTTGGCTATCGCTTTGACTATGGTCGCTGTGGTGACTTTCACTTTGAACACTTGCGGGTTGCCCCTTACAGAGCGCCGCTACACTCAGACTCGTATTCCAGACAGCCAGGTTGGTGTCGATGGGCCAACTGCCGTTGTCCCGTACCGCATCGGAGAGAAAACGGATCGCTGCTAAGACGATGGGGTGATCCGCATAACCCGCGGAGGCGAGGCTCATTGCCACAAAGCTCGTCAAAGGAATCGCTTCCAAAAAACCACCACTTTCAGGTTGGATCGCTTCGACGCGCCGCAGTCCTTTTTCGATACACTTTTTTCTCACGTATCGGGTCAGAGGATTGATCGGCGGGGCTTGCTTGAACCGTACCAGACCGACACTCACCAGAGCAGGTATTGCATAACTGACAACGGGAAGTCTGAGATAACGGTAGCTTGCCTGTGGTAAGCAAGCCAACTCGAAAGGAAGGGAGGGCACATGACTCCAGGGGATCAAGCCAGCGATTGCCATATTCGCCAAAATAGGCGCGGCAAAAGTCTTATCTCTCCCATACCGTCGCCGCAGCCCCCGCACGCCGCCCTGGCGAAGAATGTAGGCATCGGCCTTTGGCAATAGTTCTGCAGGGTGTGCCGGGGCACCTGCCATTTGGAAGGCTGACCGCACCAGCATTGTTGTTGCGATATTGGAGCGACTACGATCCGTATCTCCCCAGCCACCGTCGTCGTTTTGCTGCTTCGCTAAATAGTGGAGGCCTGAAAAAATCAAAAGCCGAATTTTTTCAGACCAGTCTTCTTTAAGACAATTTTTTCGTTGCATTTCCAATTCGCAACATACGAGAGCACTGACGGCAGTCGCCGTCGAGAGTGGGGAACTAGAGAGTTGGCCGGGCCAATAGCCTGCCGCATCGGAGGCAGCCAATAAATCGGCCGACACGGTCTTATAGGCGGTCTGGAGGCGTTCGACCATGTGTGCTGACTCAGCGTACAATCGGTTGTCGTAATGCAGGGCGGGAGATGCGCCGGGTTCTCTTCCACTCTAAACCGTTACCGGTGCAGTGTCGAGAGTGTGATGGACTGATCCCTGACGTCTCTCCGGGCAATCGGTATAATCAGGAGCGTCGACGGCAGTACGTTCGACGCTCCCGAGAAGAGTCCTGAAAATCGCCCTGATTGTGCCTGCTTATGTATCTACAGATGGCCAAGCGTGTTTGGCGAGAAACGGACAAGCGTCTGGTTTGGAAGTTTGCCTGGAATATGGGGTACAAGGGCATCCGGTCGGTTCAACGTTTCAAAAGCCGATTGCGTCGCGGTGAGTACTTTCCGCCATTCCTCTACCTCTCCATCGTCAACAGTTGTAACCTCCGCTGTCAGGGTTGTTGGGTCGATGTTTCTGCGCCGCAGCAGGCCCTCTCGGTCGATGCGGTGAATCGCGTCATCAATGAGGCCAAGAAGTTGGGAAACAGTTT
>CAUZBD010000370.1:0-3569 GCA_963577795.1 Planctomycetota bacterium
GCAATTCGACTTCCGCCTGCGAAACCCGCGGAATTTTGATCTCAATCCGTTCCGGCCCCGATTCTCGAATGCTCACCTGCCGG
This sequence comes from Planctomycetota bacterium, assembly GCA_963577795.1. Taxonomy (GTDB): domain Bacteria; phylum Planctomycetota; class Planctomycetia; order Pirellulales; family UBA7805; genus UBA7805. The sequence continues at coordinate 84 of CAUZBD010000370.1, forward strand.
ACACCCGCCGGATCGAGACGCTGGCGAATGGAATCGACCATCTTCGCCATCAGGCCTTGCCCGCCACCGACCGCGACCACTTCATCTTTCTTCTGTTGATCCACCTCATATTCGAGAATCGTTCCACCCCCAAGATCGATTCCCAGATTGGGTTCCCGCGCCATCAACACAATCGAAGCGGTCAGCGCCGCAAAGATAATCAAGCCGATCTTCCAGGCATACTCCCGCATCTGTACCAAATTGGCGATACCCCGTCCCAAGCCGATCGGAATGGCAAAGATCAGGAAAAGAATCAGGACGATTCCATACCATTCCTCATACCATATTTTCTGCCGGACAACCTCGACCTGAACCTGACCGAGCAAGAGTGTGTCGCGAATGAAATCTAAGAACATACCTAAAAAGCCCTTCTCTATATTTTCCCACCTTGGACAGAATCCGAATCTTCCTCACCACCAGCAATCGATGCAATATTGATGCGGATTTTCGTTCCCGTCGATTCGTCAATCGTGAGCGTCACTTCTTGGTGATCGCGATTGACGGAAGAGACGACACCTTTAATTCCTCCGGCGGTCACCACACGATCATTTTTCTTGAGATCCTCAAGCATGTGCCGGTGGCGGCCCTGCTTTCGCCGCTCGGGGCGGATCAGCATAAAATAAAACATAAATCCGATGACAAGCACCGGGAGTGCCAACCGCATTAAACCGCCACCTGCTTCGGGCGGCGCCGCTTCTTGAGCGAGTAGTATCCACGTAAAGGATTCGACTGGCGACATGCGGCTTGCTTCCCCTCTTCTTGATTCCCCGCTGGAGGGAATTTTTTTGAAGTGATGAACGGATTGATCGCTTGGCTGACCCAATCAGATTGCCTGATGCGTCCTTGAGCGACAAAGTAGAGGGGCCATCATAAATCCCAACCGAAGCCGCAGCAAGAGCAGCCTTCTTTCCCGCCCCACCGCTCAGGGCCCAGTCGCTGGGCCGGGCGATAGTTTTGCAGACTTCTCGTGCTCTCCGGCGCGCCAGGCGGAGTATCGCATCTCACAAAAAGCACGGTATCGATCCGCAAGAATGGCTTCGCGGGCACCACGCAACAGTCTCTGATAATACGTCACGTTGTGGATACTCAATAGGATGGGGCCGAGCATTTCACCGCTTACAAAGAGGTGTCGCAGGTATCCCAGACTGTATCGGCATGCCACACAGGGGCAATCCGCCTCCAAGGGTTCCTGTTTTTCGCGATGGCATGCATTCTTCAACCGAAGGACGCCTCGGTCGGTAAAGGCCACGCCATGGCGACCGCTCCTGGTCGGCAGAACACAATCAAATAGATCGACACCCTGCCCGATCGCCTGCAGCAAGTCCTCGGGACGACCGACTCCCATGAGATAGCGGGGGCGGTCTTGGGGAAGGTGTGGTACGGTCACCCCAAGCGTACGGACCATCTCCTCGTGTGTTTCTCCGACACTGAGCCCACCGATGGCATAACCCGGAAAATCTAAAGCAACCAAGCCTTTGGCAGATTCTTCACGGAGATCGCCGTCGAGTCCACCCTGTACGATTCCAAACAGTGCTTGGTCCTCCCGCGTTGCCGCCTCGCGACAGCGAACAGCCCAACGCAACGACCGCTCCATGGCAAGCGCCACTTCTTCGGATGTGCTCGGGAGGCCCACGACATGGTCCAGGACCATCGCCACATCGCTTCCTAAATCCTCCTGGATCGAAACGGCCCGCTCCGGTGTCAGTTCGATCGACCGACCGTCGATATGCGACTGAAAAGTCGCTCCTTGTTCTGTAATGCGTGTTCGATTTGCAAGACTGAAAATCTGATAGCCACCACTGTCGGTAAGAATAGGGCCCGACCAGCCCATGAATCGATGCAACCCGCCCAGGTTGCGGACCGTCTCTGCCCCAGGTCGAAGAGCCAAATGATACGTATTGGCCAAAACGAATTCAGTACCGGAAGCCTCAAGCCGATCAACGGCAAGCCCTTTCACGGTACCGAGGGTTCCCACCGGCATGAATGCAGGAAGTGCCACCGTTCCGTGTGGGGTCGTAAATGCACTGCAACGCGCAAAAGAATCTGCGGTTCGATGCTGCAGCTGAAACGAAAAAGCCGGAGCAGGCATAGGCCGTCGTGACGCAGTTGAAAATCTGCCGTCAATCCCCCCGCAACCGCAACTCGATGGGCCCTAATTTTTCGCGAACTTCCCGCAAACTTGTCACCCCGAAGTTTTTGCACTCCAAAAGTTCATCACCCGTCCTACGCAACAATTCTCCAATCGTATTGATGCCCAAACGGACCATACACTTCCGCGAGCGTACCGAAAGGCCCAGGTCATGAATCGGGCGGTCATGCATCGCTCGTTCATCATCAGAAAGGGATTCCGGCGCATAGGGGATGTCGGACTGTGGCTTTTCATGTGCCAACGCACCAAGTTCCATCCCTTTCGCCGCCAAGATATCGCGGATTTCAACCAGGCTCGTTTCGCCAAAGTTTTTGCTCGCCAGTAGATCATGTTCGCTGGTGCGGGCTAAATCTCCCAGCGAATCAATCCCCATTCGCTGCAAGCAGTTACGACTCCGGACCGACAGTTCAAAATCGGAAACAGGAATATTTAAAATCTGACTCATCCGATCATGATCACGATCATCATCTTCGTCGAAAAATACAGCGCCCGAAGCCCGCGCATCCTTCATATAGAGACGCGCCTGCGGATGGTCCGGATAGATTTCAAGAATCCTCTGGTAGCACCGGATCGCACGATCAAATTTCCCCGTATCCTCGTAAAGTACACCCAAATTCAGCAGGGTACCCACGTGCGCTGGAAAACGCGTTGCTGCGCGTTCGTAAAGTTCCACTGCGTCTTCATCGTTTCCGTTTCGATCGGTTTCCTTGGCCAGCCCAAAAAGAGCTCCGGGATGCTCAGGATCTGTCTCTACCGCACGCTCATAATAGGTTATGACCTCTTGCGGGTTGCCACCAATCGCTGCGACACACGCGCCACGCTGATAGAGATATTCGGCCGTCTGCTCGACGGCACCTGAAAGATTATTCAATCGCTCGAGGGCGGTGGTGGGATTTCCGAGATAGCGTTCCGTCTCGCTGATCGCAAGAGCACAGGTATCCGCGTCATAGCCCGCGGTCGCCGCCGATTCAAAACTGGATTTTGCAGTGGCATAATTCCCGTCTGCAAAATGCCACTTCCCGAGATAGAACTGCGTAAGCGCCCCGCCATCACCCTGACTAAGCGTTTCGGCTGCTAGTGAATAGCGGCCCATCAGGTAATAACAAACACCGAGGCGAACTGCGGTTGCCGGTGAACGCGGCTGCTGCATTTCCAGGTCGGAAACTGAATTCTTAAGTACCTTGAACTGACTACTATCCCCCGAAATCGACGACGAAATCTTTTCGATTTCCTGCGGTCCAAACGAGTTGTTTGAAAGAACAAGTTGCGCTAAATCACATTCCATCAAGTCAGACATT
>CAUZBD010000371.1:0-3566 GCA_963577795.1 Planctomycetota bacterium
TCCACGGTATCTCACTGGTCTATTCCGGTTTTTCTTTTGCTGCCCTCGAATCGCTCTTCAGGGCAAGAGGCGGGGAAGTATACACCCACCCTTTTCGGTCTTGGCTAAAAAGCGCATGAAATTTCAAGAAGGCCGGACTGTTGGTATCGATTTAGGCACGACTTTTTCTACCCTTGCCTATCTGAATGAGGAAGGTGTCCCGGTTCCGATTACAAATGAGGATGGCGATCAGGAACTTCCAAGCCTTATTCTTCTGGCCAATAGTGGCCATGTTGTCGTAGGACCCAACAGAATGCGGGCTGCAATGGAGGATCCGAACAACGTTGTCGAGCGTATTAAACGCCACATGGGCGAGACGGAAGATGAATACAAAAAAACATTTGACGGAAAAGAAATTACGCCGGAGTTCTTATCCGCTCTCATTTTGAAAAAACTAAAGCAAGATGCAGAAAAACAATTAGGGAAAATTGGCAATGCTGTAATTACTGTCCCTTATTACTTTAATGATCTCCGTCGTAAGGCGACGCAGGATGCCGGAAGAATAGCCGGCATCCATGTGATTGACATTATCAACGAACCAACAGCTGCCACGTTGACATACGCATGGAAAGACAACGCGTTAGGAGAGACATCGGATACAGATAAGCAACGCTACGTTCTGGTTTATGACCTTGGCGGAGGTACATTTGATGTCACCGTTGTGAGTTGTACGCAGAATCACTTCCGCGTACTAGCGACCGATGGGGATGTGATGCTAGGTGGCGTAGATTGGAACGATCGTCTCCTCGATTACGTTGCAGACCAATTTCAGCAAGAGCATGGAATTGATTTCCGCGCAACACCTGCTGCCGCACAAATGATCCGCTACGAATGTGACCAAGCTAAAATATTACTCAGTCAATCTGAGGAAGCAGTCATTTCTTGTCGTTGTGAAGGAAAGTCGTTTTCCGTTCCTGTCACAAGAAGTCAGTTTGAGGAATTGACTGCGGATCTTGCACAGCGGACGATGGATACAACCGAAGGTGTGATTCAACAGGCAAAAATTTCTGTAGAGCAGTTGGATTGCCTAGTGATGGTAGGTGGTTCCAGTCTGATGCCAATGGTACGTGAGCGGCTTGTCGATGAGATCGGCGTTTCGCCTTTCGAAGATATTTCTCCTTTCACAGCCGTTGCGCAGGGCGCAGCGATTCACGCAGCTATTCTTGAGGCAAAGCATCGGAAAGAACAGGATGGCATGGCGGATGGACTACGCAAAATGCTGAGATCGGTTAAGCAAACAAATGTGAATTCTCATGGTTTGGGAATTGTTGCGAGAAATCCAAAAGATGATAAGCCATGCAATTATGTGATGATTCCTCGAAACACAAAATTGCCAGTTGAAAAGCGGCAAACTTTTGTCACCAATAAGCCTGGCCAGAAGAGAGTGCATGTCAAGGTATTGCAAGGCGAAGCCCCCGACCCATCCGCATGTGTCCAGATTGGAGATTGCAGGATTACGGGCTTACCCGAGAACTTGCCTCAGGGCTCTCCTGTTGAAGTAATCTACCGCTTTGACGAGTCGGGAAGAATTAGCGTTCGGGCCGAGGAAAAGACAGGATCCGTTTCTGCGACAACAGAAATTGAACGCCAGGGTGCGCTCGATGATGCTAAAATTGATGTACTCGCTGATTTAGCAAATACCTATCGCGTAGAATAGAGCAGGGTGCTCGAGATAGAGTTCCCAGTGAAAAGATCCAAAGTAGAAGACGGTTTTTACAGGTCTTCTGATTGCGATCGCCTGCTGCCCCAGTCATTTACCTCACGTCTTTTCACTTTGCTTGCAGATGATGATAATCGTTTCAGCTTGAATCGCACCAAGTTTATAATTTTGCGTCAAGGTTGAAGTTTCATGGATTCCGAAAAAAATTTAGACGTCTATCGCGATTGGCTAGGAATCAAAGAAACAGATCGCCCGCTCGATTATTATCAGCTACTAAGATTGAAACGTTTTGAGGATGATCAAGATCGTGTGCGTCGTCATTATCGCAAGCTGCACAATCATGCCCGTAAATACGCAACGGGCGAGTTTTCCGGGGCTTCGCAAGAGCTGCTCAATGAGTTGGCACGGGCGATGCTTTGCCTCGCCGATATTCGTCGAAAAAAAGAATACGATGCGTCCTTAGGGCGTAAGGTCGTCAGTGGCCCGAGAAAAAAAGAACTCGAGGACATATTTATCGAGAGGGGGTTGCTGAGTCGTCAACAACTTGACATCGCTCAGCAATATGCCGCCGCAGTCGGTTTATCCTTACGCGATGCAGTCTGTCAAAAGGAGTTTGTACCCCAGGATGCAGTGATGCAGGCTTTCGCACAAGCAGAAGGTCTTCCCTTTCTCGAATTGAGTGATGTAACAATTGACGAGAGTCTGTTGCCTAAAATTTCAGCTGTTACGGCTAGGACACATTCAGTCGTACCGGTCATGATTGAACATGATCATTTGCTGCTCGCGTCACCCAACCCACTCGACTTGCAGTTGGAGGAGGACCTTAGGCTCAGGCTTGGAATGCCGGTTAGAACCGTGTTATGTACGAGTGGAGACGTCAATCGCCTTATTAATGAATACTATTCCCGCGAGAAGGTTGATGCAGAAATGGCGCAACGGAGTGATGATGTTGGGGAAGTCAAAGACGCAGAAGGCCTTGCAAAGACTTGGGACAAAATAAAAAAGTGGGCAAAGAAATAATTAACGACCAGGGATTTTAGCCACCGTTCTTTAGTGGATATTAATGGATACTTGTCGAGTAAATTGGCCCTCTGCGCGACTTGTCCGGCAGGTACCCAGTGTTCATGATCGACTGTAAAATCGCCAGCGATGCTAGCGTTGTAGCAGGATCTTTTCAGTAGCGCATCTTTATTTTCCATTTGGATTGCACCGTAGTTTTGGCCCTTTTTCCTTTTAGGGAAAGTTTAAAAGAGAGTGTGCTTCCCGTTGGCCGACTTCTCACGGGGCGCACGTTTTATTTGTGGTTAAAACTGGCCTTTACACCGGCAAGGCATGTCTGCACAATGCCGCCGCGATACAGGTCTGCTCAAGTAATCCGCGGCAGAACCCATTCGCTTTTTTTGAGGCGCCGAAGCAATCGGTTGATAGCGGGTCAAGGATGACCGTTTTGAGTTAGCAAGGAGTGCTGGACGTGAAAAACCGTATTTTGAAAAGCATGGCAGGGGCAACGACCCTTTTCTTGATTGCTGCAATTTTTAATCTCAGTGCAGTAAACCAAACAAACGCACAGAATGTTGGCTCTCCCCAAAGCCGGGTTGCCGTCGTTGATATTAAATACATTCTGGAAAATCACGTTGGCTTTAAAAAGTCAATGGAAGGGCTTAAATCACAATTTGATACGGCAGGTGAAGAACTGAAAGCAGAACGCCTCCGCATCAATAATTTGGAGATGAAGTTACGCGAAGTGAAACCTTCGACGCCGGATTATAACGAACTGGATGAAGAGGTTAATCGAGCAAAGTCCGAATGGACCCTCAATGCAAACAAGCAAAAGAAAGAGATTCGTAAAAAGGAGTCAAAGATTTTG